>DAIQRN010000080.1:0-8832 GCA_036786185.1 Acidovorax sp.
TAGGTCAGCGTGATCTGCTTGCCCGAGATGGAGGTGGAGCTCACCCGCACCGCGCCGCGCGCACAGGCGATCCACTCCTCGGGCGGATCGCCGCGCGCGCAGATCAGTGCGCTGTCTTTGAAACGTTTGACGTAGGCACATCGGAGGATGTCGTGGCGTAGCGAAGGTGAGAGAGATGAAAACCAGCGACCGGAGTTGATCGCTTCACGTTCTTCGATGGTAAGAATCGGGTCGTCCATGGCCTGTCTTTTGGGTGACTAGAAACAGACCCATTGTCACGTCAGGGACCTGTGCAGGGCGTCAGGGTTGTCACTTGCGCGTCTGTGAAGGCCCGCACAGCAAAAAGCCCCTGGCGGCCAAGCGGCAGCCAGGGGCTTGCGCAGCAGGGTTTTGCGGTGCCTATTCGTAGCGCGGCTGGCGCTTTTCAAGAAACGCGGTGATGCCTGCACCACCGTTGGCGTGGTGCAGGTTCTTGACAAAATGATCGCGCTCCTGGTCCAGGTGCTGGGTCAGATGCGCATGGGGTGTTTCATTGAGCAGCTCCTTGATGCTGGCCAGCGCATTGGGTGCCTTGGCGTTGAGCTGCTCGGCCAGCGCCAGCGCGGCATCCAGCGCGGAGCCCGCCTCGGCCAGGCGGTTGACCACGCCCAGGGCCTGCAGCCGTTCAGCGCCCATGCGCTCGCCGCCCATGAGGATCTCGGTGGCGATCTGGCGTGGCAGGGCGTGCGACAGGCTCCAGCTCGCGCCGCCATCGGGCGATAGCGCCACGTTGCTGTACGCCATCACGAACACGGCATTGCGTGCCGCCACGATGAAGTCGCACGCCAGCGCGAGCGAAAAGCCTGCCCCGGCGGCAGCGCCCTCCACCGCCGCGATCACAGGCTTGGGGTAGGTGCGGATGGTCTCGATCCAGCTGTGCAGCCCTTCGATGCTTTGGGCCTGCACTTCGGGCGGCTGCTGGCGGTTGGCCAGCAGCCGCTGCAGGTTGCCGCCCGCGCAGAACATGCCGTCCGCCCCCGTGATGACCACGCTGCGGATGTCGGCGCTGCGCTCGGCCACGCTCAGGGCTTCCACGCCGGCGGCGTACATCGCGGGGTCGAGGGCGTTGCGCAGCTCGGGGTTGCGCAGGGTCAGGATCAGCGTCTGGCCTTGGCTGGTGCTTTGGAGTTCTGCGGGCATCTTTGTTCTCAAAACGGCTTCGACTGTGGTTGTCAGGTTTTCACGGCGTCATTCACCACTTGCAGTTTGCCAAATTGGGCGCGGCGTAAGCCAGGGCAGCCGTGCAAGGGCCGCCCCGCCGCACCGGCTGCGTCCTCCTTCCCGAATTGCATGGCAATTCGAGAGAAGGGGGAAGACGCGAAAGCGACTCAGGGGGATGCACCGGATTATTCTTCGACGTGCAGGAGGCTCAGGCCGATGGCGCCACGCCGACGCAGCCAGGGGCTGGGGCGGTAACGCGTGTCGCCATACACGGTCTGCATGTTGAACAGCACTTCGAGGATATTGGTGGGGCCCCAGCGGTCACCCATGGCCAGTGGGCCCAGCGGGTAGCCCAGGCCCAGGGTCACGGCCGTCTCCAGGTCCTTGGGCGAGCAGATGCCTTGCTGGCAGATGTCGGCCGCGATGTTGACGATGGTGGCCACCACGCGCTGCGTGACGAAGCCACCGCTGTCGCGGATCACGCTCACGGCCTTGCCGTCACGCGCGAACAGCGCATGCGCCGCGTTACGGATATCGACGCGCGTGGCCGGGTTGGTGGCCAGCACGCGGCGCTTGGTGGCGGCGTCTTCGACCAGCATGTCGATGCCAATGGTGCGGGCAGGGTCCAGCCGCTCCACCACGGCCACGGTCGTCACGTCAAAGCCCAGCGGGGCCACCAGCGTGATGGCCTGGGGCGAGGGCGATTGCCCGGTTTCGATGGTGGCGCCCAGGTCCTTGAGCAACTGGTACAGCTCGGCGCGGCGCGCGGCGCGCGGGGACACCCACACGGGGGGAATGTCGTTGACCACGGGCACCGGGGCCTCGGCGGGCACCTGCGCCACGCCGTCCACATAGCGGTAGAAGCCCTCGCCCACCTTTTTGCCCACGATGCCGCCCGCCAGGCGCTGCGCCGTGATCACGCTGGGCCGAAAGCGCGGCTCGTCGTAGTACTGGCGGTAGATGGATTCCATCACCGGGTGTGACACGTCCAGTGCCGTGAGGTCCAGCAGCTCGAACGGGCCGAGTTTGAAGCCCACCTGGTCGCGCAGGATGCGGTCGATGGTGGCGAAGTCGGTCACGCCTTCGCCCACGATGCGCAGGGCCTCGGTACCATAGCCGCGCCCGGCGTGATTGACGATGAAGCCTGGCGTGTCCTGCGCCTGCACCGGCGTGTGGCCCATCTGCTTGGCGTAGTCATACAGGGCCGTGCAGACGGCGGCGTCGGTCTTGAGCCCGGCAATCACTTCCACCACCTTCATGAGCGGAACCGGGTTGAAGAAATGGAAGCCCGCCAGGCGCTCAGGCCGTTGCAGGCCCGCGCCGATGGCGGTGACGGACAGCGATGAGGTGTTGGTGGCCAGCACCGCATCCGGGCGCACCACGGCTTCCAGTTCGGCAAACAATGTCTTCTTGATGTCCAGGCGCTCCACGATGGCCTCGACCACCAGATCGCAGCCTGCCAGCTCGGCCACGGCTTGCACGGGGCGCAGCCGCGCGCTGAAGGCGCTGGCCTCGTCCGCGGCAATGCGGCCCTTGGTGACCAGCTTGGCCCACTGGTCCTGCAGTGCGGTCTGGGCCGCCTGGGCGGCACCGGGGGTGGCGTCGAGCAGAAGCACCTGGCTTCCGGCTTGGGCGGCGATCTGGGCAATGCCCCGGCCCATGGCGCCGGTGCCCACGATGGCAATGGTGGGAAACTGAATTTTCATAGCGCCATTATGGCTCTGGCACTACGCTGGTCTTATGTGTCAGAATGGATTGCACTGAAAAATGTATCTGCCGTGAAAATTCGTAACACCCTCTTGGGAGTTGTGCTCTGGATGGCTGTTGCCGGCGCCTGGGCATTGGCTTTGGGTGGCGGCCGGGGCACCGTGGTGCTGGGAGCTCCGGTGGATTTGTCCTTTGACATCCAGCCCGACGAAGGTGTGGATGTGGCGGCGTCCTGCGTGACGGCCCGGCTGATGGCGGGCGACACGCCGATTGCCGACGCCAAGGTGCGCGTCCAGCCCTGGCCCGACATGCGCGGGCGCTCTCCGGCAGTGCGCGTACAGGCCTTGGTGGCCATGGACGAGCCGGTGCTCACGGTCACGCTGTCGGCGGGCTGTGCTGGCAAAGTCACTCGCACCTATACCTTCCTGACCGAATTGCCCGCCACGGTGGTGCGCTCGGCGGCGCCGGTGGATGTGGCGCGGCTTTCGTCTTTGCCCGGCGCGGCGGCCAACGCGCCCCGTACCGAGCCCCGCACTGCGCCCTCGACACGGCCCGCGCCTGCCGAGCCTGTTGCCAACCGTGCTGCGCCGGTGGTGCCTCCTTCTGCATCATCATCTGCTGGGGTACCTTTGGCGACCCGGCCTGCACCGCGTCCCACGGCTGCGCCACCCCGCGTGCGCAAGGCGGCGCAGCCCCCGGTGGTCACCCCCAAGGCGCCCACCCAGGCGCGCCTGGTGGTAGAGCCGCTGGACGACCTGTGGCTGGAGCGCCCTGTGCCATTGCGTACCTCGCCCACGCTGCAGGCCGCCCCGTCCGATGAGTCTTCCGCACAGCGCACGCAGGCTGCCGCGCTGTGGAAATCGCTGAATGCGCAGCCCGAAGACCTGGGTCGGGACGCAGACCGCTTGAAGGCGCTGGAAGCCGACATGGCCGCGCTGCGCAAGCAGGCCGACCAGGACCGCGCCAGCGCGGCCCAGGTGCGCCAGCAGCTGGAGCAGGCTCTGGAAGAACGGTTTCCGGCCACCGTGGTCTATGCGCTGGGTGGGTTGCTGCTGGCTGCGCTGCTTCTGCTGGCGTGGCTCTGGACGCGGCTGCGCGGCGGTGCCGACAAGTCCATGCGCGCCTGGCGCGACTCCGTGGCCGTAATGAAGCGGCGTGATGCGGTCCTGGCGGCCCAGGAAGATGAATTGGGCCTGACGCAGCATCCAGACGACACCTGGCAGCCCCCCGAGACCCTTCCCCCTGCCACACCCGAGACCGCATCCGCGCGGGTGTCCGATCTGCGCTCGGGGGCGGTGCCGCTGACGGCGACGTTTGTGGACACGCTGCCGCGCCCCGACGACCGCGCATTCCCGCCGGAAGGACCGTCCGCCGAGGCGGGCCCGCCGGGGCAGAACATCGTCAGCCCCGAAGAGCTGTTCGACATTCAGCAGCAGGCCGAGTTCTTCATTTCGGTGGGCGAACACCAGCAGGCCATTGACGTGCTCAAGAAGCACATTGCCGAGCGGGGCGATGCCTCTCCGCTGGCCTATCTGGAGCTTTTGCGGCTGTACCACACGCTCAGTCGCGTGGGAGAGTTCGGGCATCTGCGCACGCAGTTCATGAACGCCTTCAACGCCCAGGTGCCGGAGTTTGCGGGCTTTCGCCGCACGGGCCGCATGCTCTACCACTACACCGATGCGTTGGCCGCGATCGAGGCCGAGTGGACTTCGCCCTCCGTGCAGGCGCTGCTGGAGAGCTTTCTGTTCCGGCGCCAGAGTGGCGAAATCGTGGAGCGGTTTGACCTGGCCGCCTACGATGAGCTGCTGCTGTTGCTGGCAATTGCGCAGACCACGCCCCCCAGCGCCCGGGGCGCTCCGGCACCGCGCAAACGCACAACGCCACTGGGGCCCGAGCGCCTGGAAACCGAAGTGACCCAGGCGCCACCGGCTTCACCGGAGCCCGCCGTGGACCCCGCCAGTGCGGACACACTGGGCGCGCCGCTGGATTTGGACCTGGACCTGTCAGACCCGCCCCACATCACGCTGAGCGACCTGCCGCCCGTGCCGGTAACCCCCGCGCCCGCAGCCGGGCAGGCCGTGGGTTTTGGCATGCGCAACGACTTGGTGGAGCTGCGCCTGGAGCTGGAGCCGCACGAGCCGAACCAGCCTTCCCAGCGAAATGACCGCTGATACGGATTGGCCTTCAACCGTATAACGTCGTTGGTTCGCCTTGCCGTGCTACAGCACTGTCTTCGGCTTCCCGCCTAGTTATCCGATTGAATGCAAACCCGTATGAGGCGGCGGGTCAGCTGCCCATCTGGCGCAGCAGCTGCGCTGCGGCAGCCTCGGGGTCGCTGGCGTTGACCAGGGCCCGCACCACGGCGATGGACCCCACGCCCGTGGCCAGCACCTGCGCAAACTGCTCGGCCCCAATGCCGCCGATGGCCACCTGCGGGTAGTGGCGCATCAGGCGCGCATACACGCCCAGCCGGCCCACACCTTGCGGGGCCGTGGCCATTTTCTTGAGGGTGGTGGGGAACACGGCTCCCATGGCGATGTAGCTGGGGCCCACGGCATCGGCGCGCAGCATTTCGGCATAGCCATGGGTGCTGACCCCCAGGCGCAGGCCCGAGGCGCGCAGCACCTGCAGTTCCTGCGCGCTCAGCGCGTCCAGGTCTTCCTGGCCCAGGTGGATGCCGTAGGCGCCAGCGGCAATGGCCACGCGCCAATGGTCGTTGATGAACAGCAGCGCGCCCGTGCCCTGCACGGCCTGCACGGCGGCGCGTACCTCGCGGTCGATGGCCGCTGCATCGTCGGACTTGAAGCGCAGTTGCACCGTGGGCACGCCCGCACGGGCCATGCGGCCCACCCAGGCCGCGTCGGGCAGCACGGCGTACAGGCCCAGGCGGTGGGGGCAGGGGGCAAACTGCAGGGTGCGTGGCAGGGGCTGCAGGCCAAAGTCCTGTGGCTCGTCGGGCCAATGCTCCGCCTGCACCGCACCCGTGCGCAGGGCGCGGGCCTGCCAGGCGCGGGCCAGGCATTCGGCGTCGTGCGCGATGAAGCCCAGCGTGCTGCAGGCTTGCAGTGCGGCCAGGTAGACCGGCTCCTGCGAGCTGGGCGCGGGCACAGGCTCCGCAGAAAAACCCGCGAAGGTGGCGGCATGGTGCGCAAGAATGGCCTGCGCCAGGGTGGCGGTATCACGCATGTTGTGCATGGTGCCAGAAGGGGGTGCCCAGCACGGGCGTGCTGGGCTGGGCCGCGTCCTGTGCGGACATGGCACCCGCGCGGTGCGCCGTGCGTCCGGCGTTCACCGCGTCGGCAAATGCACCGGCCATGGCCACGGGCTCTTGCGCCAGCGCGACGGCTGTGTTCAGCAGCACGCCGTCATAGCCCCATTCCATGACTTGGCAGGCGTGCGATGGCAGGCCCAGCCCGGCATCCACCAGCAGCGGCACGTTCAGGCGTTCGCGCAGCGTCTGCAGCGCGTAGGGGTTGACCGGGCCGCGCCCCGTGCCGATGGGCGCCGCCCAGGGCATGACGGCCTGGCAGCCCACGTCCACCAGGCGCTGGCACAGCACCAGGTCTTCGGTGCAGTACGGCAGCACCTGGAAGCCCTCCTTGATGAGGTGCTCGGCCACACCCACCAGGTTCAGCGTGTCGGGCTGCAGGGTGTAGTCGTCGCCGATCAGCTCCAGCTTGATCCACGGGGTGTTGAACACCTCGCGCGCCATCTGCGCGGTGGTGATGGCCTCTTGCGCGCTGTGGCAGCCCGCGGTGTTGGGCAGCACGGGCACGTTGAGCTTGCGCAGCAGCTCCCAGAAGCTGTTGCCGCTTTCGGCCGGATTGCTGCCCTGGCGGCGCAGCGAAGCGGTGACCATGGCGGGCTGGGCGCGCTGCACGGCGGCTTCGAGCACCGCCGGAGAGGGGTAGCGCGAGGTGCCCAGCAGCAGGCGGCTGGCGAAATGCTGGCCGTACAGCACCAGCGGGTCTTGGGGCGTCGGGGTGGTCATATGAATGCTTCTGTTTTGATAGCTGCTAGCGCTTGATGGATAAGCGCCAGAGGCCAATTTGGCTTGAATAACCGAGAGGGCGGCTACCCCCCCGTCACGGGCGAGATGATTTCCACGCGGTCGCCGGGCTGCAGCGCCTGTGCGGCGTAGCGCGTGTTGGGCACAAAGGTGGTGTTGACGGCCACGGCAAAGGGGGGGCGGGCCGCAATGGCGGCCACGGCGTCGGCCACGGTGGCGCCTTCGGGCAGTTCGTGCGGGATCTGGTTGATGGAAATGTTCATGCGAAGGTGGTGGCCGCGCTGGTTGGGGGCCGGCGAGTGGGCTCCAGGTCCAGCGCAAGGTCAAAACGTTGCGAAAGCTGCGATTGTCCCGCGTTCAGCACTTCGAGTGTCACATCCAGCATGGCGGGCGCGATCATGAAGCCGTGGCGGTACAGGCCGTTGATCTCCAGCACCCCCTTGCGGCGCTGGCGGATGGCGGGCAGGTTGTCGGGCAGCGTGGGACGGCACTGCGTGGCCAGCTCCAGGATGCGGCCCTCGGCAAAGCCCGGGTGCACGGCGTAGGCGGCGGAGAGCAGCTCCAGCGTGGAGCGCACGCTGGCGGGAGAGCGGTCGTCCGACTCGATCTCGGTCGCGCCGATCACGAACAAGTGCTCTTCCTTGGGCGCGATGTAGATGGGGTAGCGCGGGTGCACCAGGCGCGTGGGGCGCTGCAGCGTCACGTCGGGCGCATGGATGCGCACCACCTCGCCGCGCACGCCGCGCAGCGCGGGCCATTGGGGCTGTGCGCCCAGGCCCCGGCAGTCCAGCACCCAGTCGGGCTGGCCGGGCGCGCCGGGATGGAATGCCTCGGGCGACTGGGGGCTGTGCCAGTGGGTGCGCACCGCCAGGCGCTGCATCTCCACCACCAGCGCCGCCAGCAGTTGGCGGTTGTCCAGCTGGCCTTCGCCCGGCAGGTACAGGCCTTGCGCAAAGCGATGGGCCAGCGTGGGTTCGGTCTGCGCCAGGGCGTCGCTGCCAAGCTTTTGCAGACGGGGCAGCTCGGGCACGGTGTGCTGGTTGGCCTCCAGCTGGCGGGTCAGGCGCTGGGCTTCGGCGGCGTCCTGGCGGTGCCACACGATCAGCGTGCCCGCCTGCTGGAAGAACACGGGCTCGGCCAGCGGCGCCAGCAACTGAGGCCAGCGGGTGAGCGCATGGTGGCCCATGCGCACCACGCCGGGTTCGGTGATGGCCGATTCGGCCAGGGGCGCCAGCATGGCGGCCGCCACGGTGGCAGCCGAGCCTTCGGCCGCCGGGCTGCCCGCGTCGTGGATGGCGACCTGGTGCCCCTGGCGCGCCAGCTCCACGGCCAGCAGCCGACCCATGAGGCCCGCACCCAGAATGACAAAAGAAGAGGGTTGAAGTGGCATAGGTCCGTCAGCGTGTCCGTGTGATGGCAGGCATGGACAAAACGGGGCTGTGCCGTTGGCGGAAACTCCCCACGCCAGCATGACCTGGATCGGGTGCTAGGGTATTTCTCAGCCCCGCGCAATGTTGGCGGGGCACCCCTGTTTCGTCCGAAAAATGAATTACAGCACAAGCCCCGGCAGGCCGTTTTGACCTGGCGCATAGGCCATAATTTTTGCCCATGAATTCAAAAATCACTGCCCCCGCCACGCTGCGGCGCTATGCGCGCGTGCTCTCCATCGCAGGCTCCGACAGTGGCGGCGGCGCGGGCATCCAGGCCGACCTCAAGACCTTCAGCGCGCTGGGTTGCTACGGCATGACGGCCATCACCGCGCTCACCGCGCAGAACACGCGGGGCGTGCACGGCATCTACGGCGTGCCGCCCGAGTTCCTGGCCGCGCAGATCGATGCGGTGGTGGAGGACATCGGCGTGGATGCCGTCAAGATCGGCATGCTGCACTCGCCCGAGGTGGTGCGCGTGGTGGCCGA
>DAIQRN010000081.1:0-8809 GCA_036786185.1 Acidovorax sp.
GCACCGAAAGCACGCTGGACTGGACCTTCCTCTCGCCCCCCATCCTGCTGCAGCCCGGCGAGCGCACTGGCCAATACCGCCTGGGCGGCGAAGCGCCGCTGATGAACGGCGAACAGCCGGGCAGCATCAGCGCAGCCGACCTGGCAGTGGCCATCGTGGACGAGCTGGAAACGCCGCGCCACGTGCAAGAGCGGTTCACCGTGGCGAACTGAGCTGGCGCGTTGCAGGAGCCTGGGGAAGTAGTGGGGCTGCTCTGTTTTTGATAGCTATTGGCGCTTGATGGACAGGCGCTGCAGCCCAAAAACGCTTAAAAACCTGGTCAACCGATCAACCAGCGCATCGGCACCAGCACGATGGATGGGAACAGCACCATCAGGAACATCACCGCAAATTGCGCAGCCATGAACGGGATGACGCCCCGCGTGACGTCGTCCATGCGCATCTTGCCCACGCCGGCCACCACGTTCAGCACGGTGCCCACGGGCGGCGTGATGAGCCCGATGGCGTTGTTCATGATGAACAGCACGCCGAAGTAGATCGGGTCGATGCCTGCGGCCTTCACCACCGGCATGAGCACGGGCGTGAGGATGAGGATGGTGGGCGTCATGTCCATGGCGGTACCCACGGCCATCACCAGCACCATGATGGCGATGAGCAGCAGCGTGGGGTGCTCCATCAGCGGCTTGAGCAGGGCCACCAGCTGGCGCGGAATGTCCGCCACGGTGATGAGCCAGGCGCTGACCATGGCGGCCGCCACCAGAAACATGATCACCGCCGTGGTCTTGGCGGCGCTGGTGAACACCTCGGCCAGCTGGTGCCAGTGCAGCTCGCGGTAGACCAGCGTGGCCACCAGCAGGGCATACACCGCCGCCACCGCAGCGGCCTCGGTCGGCGTGAACACACCCATCTTCAGCCCCACGATCACGATGACGGGCAGAAAGAGGGCCCAGGTCGATTCCTTGAGCGCCTGCAGCTTCTCCGCCGTGGTGGCCTTGGGCGGCGGTGTGACGTTCTCGCGCTGCGAGACCCAGTACCAGGTGACCGCAATCGCCAGCCCCATCAGCAGCCCCGGCACGATACCCGCCAGGAACAACTTGCTTATCGACAGGTTGGCCGCCACGCCGAACACGACAAAGCCAATGGAGGGCGGAATGACCGGTGCGATGATGCCCGCCGAGGCGATGAGCCCGCCCGCGCGCGCCTTGTCGTGCCCGGCCTTGACCATCATGGGCAGCAGCAGCGCCGCCAGCGCTGCCGTGTCGGCCACGGCCGAGCCCGACAGCGCCGCCAGCAGGCAGGCTGCCAGGATCGCCACGAAGCCCAGTCCGCCGCGCCGGTGGCCCACCAGCACCAGGGCCAGCCGCACGATGCGCTGCGAAAGCCCGCCCACGTTCATGATCTCGCCCGCCAGCATGAAAAAAGGCACGGCCAGCAGCGGAAAGCTGTCGGCGCCGTTGATGACGTTCTGCGCCAGGATCTGCGCGTCGAACAGGTCCAGGTGCCACATCAGGGCGACGCCGGACACCAGCAGCGCGTAGGCAATCGGCACGCCGATGGCCATGGCGGCCAGCAGGGAGCCGAGAAAAATGAAGACGGTCATGGATAGGCGCTCCGGGTCATGGCGATGTGGGGCTACTGGCGTGGGGCCGCGGACGCTGGAGCCGCGTGCGGTACCTGGCTGCCCAGGGCGGCCAGCTCTTCGGATTCAGAGACGCGCATCAGCTCGCTGTCCGGCATCTGCCCCGACACGATGCGCCACAGGTCCAGCGCCAGCAGCAGCCCGGCCGCCACGGCAAACACCACGCCCGATGCGTAGAAGATGGCCATCGATGCACCCGTGACCGGCGCATCCACGTCCCAATTGATGCGCGACTGCGCCAGCGCGCCGCTGAACAGCAGCCAGGTGCACCACAGCATCAGCGCATAGCTGATGGCAAGGCAGATGCGCCGACCCAGCGGCGGCAGGCGCGCCAGCATAAAGTCCGTGCCCAGGTGCCCGCGCTCGCGCACCGCCACGATGGCGCCCAGGAAGGTGATCCACACGAACAGCCAGCGCGACACCTCTTCGCTGACGGTGATGCCGGAGTTGAACGCATAGCGCAGCACCACGTTGCCGAACACCATCACCACCATCACGGCCAGGGCCAGGGCCAGGGCGATGAGCAGGTTGATGGCACGGCAGCAGCGGTCGATGAAGGCATTCAGCATCTTTGTCTCCTGTTTTTCTTTGGGGCGTCAGAGCGTTGAGCCCTGCAGCAGTCCGCGCTGCGCCAGGTTGGCCATGAAGGCCCGCAGACCAAAGCGCCAGGGCGGCGCGGCCTCGCTGTGTGCCACGCGGTTGTGCAGGCCGCCGAGCCAGGCGCTCTGGATGGACACCAGGTCGCCCAGGTGGTGGGTGAAGCCGCCACCCGGCTGGTCGCGGTCTTCGATGGGCGCGAACAGCGTGCCCATGAACAGCATGAACCCGTCCGGGTACTGGTGCGCGGCCAGCGTCTGCGCCACCAGGTCGGTGGGGTCGCGGCTGATGCTGGCCATGGTGTTGATGCCGCGCAGCTCGAATCCGTCCGCGCCCGTCACGCGCAGGTGCACCGTCTCCTTGCGCACCTGTTCCAGCCCGAAGCTGCCGTCGAACAGGCGAATGAACGGGCCCAGGGCGCACGATGCGTTGTTGTCCTTAGCCTTGCCCAGCAGCAGCGCGCTGCGGCCCTCGATGTCGCGCAGGTTCACGTCGTTGCCCAGCGTGGCGCCCACGATCTGCCCCCGGCTGTTCACGGCCAGCACCACCTCGGGCTCGGGGTTGTTCCAGGCCGAATCGGAGCGGATGCCGATGTCGTCACCACAGCCCACCGAGGCCAGCACCGGCGCCTTGGTGAACACCTCGGCATCGGGGCCGATGCCCACCTCCAGGTACTGCGACCACAGGCCTTTGTCCTGCAGCAGCGCCTTCAGGCGCATGGCCTCGGGCGAGCCGGGGCGTATGTCGGCCAGGTTCTCGCCGATGAGGCCGATGACCTGGCTGCGCAGGCCCTGTGCGCGGGTGGCATCGCCGCGCGCCTGTTCTTCGATCACACGCTCGATCAGGCTGGCGGCAAAGGTCACGCCCGCCGCCTTCACCACCTGCAAATCGCACGGGGCCAGCAGCCAGGGGCGGGTGGTGTCGCGCGCGCCGGGCAGGCTATTGGCCAGCAGGTCGTCCACACTGCACAGGTACTGGCCGGTGGCGGTGCGCGCTGCCTCGGCAGGTGCCAGGGTGTCGAGCAGCGTGCTCATGGTGGGGTAGTGCGCGCTGAGGTCAAACACACCTTCGGGCCGCAGTGCCACTATCGCGGGGCCAGGAACGGCGCCACTGGGCGCCCACACGCGGCCGACCAGTGTGCCTTGCAGGCCATCGTCGGGGAGCACTTGCAACGCGGCTTGGGGCGCACGGGCCCGTTCGGCAACTGCCGCTGCCGTCATGTTGTTCATGGAGAGTCCTTCGAAAAAATCCGGTGGGGCGCGTGCGGCCCACTCGGTCGTTGTCAGTGGTTGTGGCGGGGCGTCTTCTCAGAGATGCGCTGGAACGCGAGCGCAAAGTCCAGCGTGGCGCCATCCGCCAGCTGCCCCGTTTTCTCGCGGTACAGCGCCTCCCACGGCGACTGGCTCGCAGGCACGGGCGGGGCGGGCAGGTCACGCTTGCGGCGCGCGATTTCTTCGGGTGCGACCAGCGCGTCGCAGCGCCCGGTGTTGAGGTCGATGCGGACCGTGTCGCCGCTTTGTAGCCAACTCAGCCCCCCGCCCACGGCGCTTTCGGGCGATGCGTTGAGGATAGACGGGCTGTCCGCCGTGCCCGACTGGCGCCCGTCGCCCAGCGTGGGCAGGGTGTTGATGCCGCGCCGGATCAGCGCGTCGGGCGGCTGCATGTTCACCACCTCGGCCGAGCCCGGCCAGCCAACGGGCCCCGCGCCGCGCATCACCAGAATGCAGCCTTCGTCGATATCGAGCGCCGGGTCGTTGATGCGTGCGTGGTAGTCGTCCGCCCCCTCGAACACCACAGCACGGGCTTCGAAGATGCCCTCCTGCCCCGGGCGGCTCAGGTAGCGCTGGCGGAAGGCCTCGGAGATGACCGAGGTCTTCATGATCCCGAAGTCGAACAGGTTGCCGCTGAGCACCATGAAGCCGGCCTTTTCCATCAGCGGCTGTGCGAACGGACGAATCACCTCGCGGTCATGGGTCTCGCGGCCCTGCAGGTTTTCGCCCACTGTCTTGCCGGTCACGCTGGCGCAGTCAGCGTGCAGCTTGCCCGCCTGCTGCAGCTCCCACATCAGGGCGGGCACGCCACCGGCACGGAAGAAACGCTCACCCAGGAACTGGCCCGCAGGCTGCATGTTCAGCAGCAGCGGCAGGTCGTAGGCGTGGTATGTCCAGTCCTGCGCGTCCAGCTGCACGCCCGCGTGCCGCGCCATGGCCATGATGTGCACCTGCGCGTTGCTGCTGCCGCCCGCCACGCTCACCACCGACAGCGCGTTCAAGAAACTCTCGCGCGTCAGGATGCGTGAGGGGCGCAGGTCTTCGTAGGCCATCTCCACAATGCGCCGGCCGGTTTCGTAGGCCATCTGCCCACGCTCGCGGTACGGCGCCGGGATGGCCGCGCAGCCCGGCAGCGAAAGCCCCAGCGCCTCGGCCACGGCGTTCATGGTCGATGCCGTGCCCATGGTGTTGCAGTGCCCGGCCGAGGGCGCGCTGTTGCAGGCGCGCTGCAAGAATTCTTCTTCATCAATCTCGCCCGCCGCGAGCTGGCGGCGGCTGCGCCAGATCACGGTGCCCGAGCCCACCAGCTGCCCCTCGTGCCAGCCGTCCAGCATCGGTCCGCCCGAGAGCACGATAGCCGGAATGTCCACCGTGGACGCGGCCATGACGCCCGCGGGCGTGGTCTTGTCGCAGCCCGTGGTCAGCACGACGGCATCGATGGGGTAGCCGTACAGGATCTCCACCAGGCCCAGGTAAGCCAGGTTGCGATCCAGCGCGGCCGTGGGGCGGCGGCAGTTTTCAAAGATGGGATGGACGGGAAACTCCATGGGGATGCCACCCGCATCCCGGATGCCGTCGCGCACGCGGCGCGCCAAGTCCAGGTGGATGCGGTTGCAGGGCGACAGGTCACTGCCCGTCTGCGCAATGCCGATGATTGGCCGGCCCGAGCGCAGCTCTTCGGGCGTGAGCCCGTAGTTCATGAACCGCTCCAGGTACAGCGCGGTCATGTCCGAGCGCTCGGGCGCGGCAAACCATTCGCGGGAGCGGAAGGGGCGGCGGGGTATTTTTGTCATGGGGTCGAGGCGTCGCAAAAGAGGGGCTGGGCGCAGCCGGACGCTGCGCCCCGGGAAGCGTGCAAATTACTTGCCGCCCCGCGCCTTGGCCAGCTCGCCCATCAGCTCGCTGGTGGTCTCTTCGCCAAACTCCTTGCCGTACTTGGCCAGCACCGGCTGCAGCTTGGTGCGCAGCTTGGCCTGCTCTGCTGCGGGCAGCTCGGTGATCTGCATGCCGGCCTTCTTCAGTTCGCCCAGTGCGGTTTCGCTGAAGGCGCGGATGGTCTTGCGTTCGAACACCGTGGCTTCGCGCGCGGCTTCCTGCACGATCTTCTTCTCGTCGGCCGAGAGGCCGTCCCAGGTCTTCTTTGAGATGAGCAGCACCCAGGCGCTGTAAATGTGGCGCGACAGCACCAGGTGCTTTTGCACCTCATAGAACTTGCTGGCCAGGATGGTGGCGGGCGGGTTCTCCTGGCCGTCCACGGCCTTTTGCTCCATGGCGGTGTACAGCTCGGTGAACGGCATGGGCGTGGCGTTGGTGCCCAGCGCATTGAAGGTGTCGAGGAACAAGGGGCTCTGGATCACACGCAGCTTCAGGCCCGCCAGATCATCGGCCGTGTTGATGGCCCGGCGCGAGTTGGTCACGTGGCGAAAGCCGTTTTCCCAGAAGCCCAGGCCGATCAAGCCCTTGTCGGGCAGCATGGCCAGCAGTTTCTGGCCGAAGGGGCCGTCCAGCACCGCGTCTGCTTCTGCCTCGTTATTGAAGGTGAGCGGCAGGTTCAGCACGCCGAAGGGCTTGATCAGCGACATCAGCGTGGACGAATCGGGAATCGTCATTTCCAGCGTGCCGCCGCGCAGGGCCGAGGTCATGCTCACGTCATTGCCCAGGGCGCCGCTGGCAAACAGCTTGGCGTTCATCTTGCCGCCGCTCTTGGCCTGCAGGCGCTCGGCAAAGTGGCGCACGGCCTGCGCCTGCGGGTGGTCGTCGCTCAGGCCGATGCCGACCTTGAAGGTGTGTTCTTTGACTTGTGCTGCGACGGGGGCCGCGAGAGCGGCCAGCAGCGTGGCGCCGAGTGCCAAGGATTTGGCGAGGGAAGTGAATTGCATGGTGTCTTGTCTCCGTTGGAATGGCTGACCCCGTTGGCGAGGCCTTCGGCGCCTGCGGCTTTTGGGGCCAGCCGTCATGAACGCAAGGCGAAGGTTAGGTTTCGTGCCCCGGCCGGTCCACTGAATGTTTTGCGACAATCCATTCCAAACGCTTATGAGTCCAGACGAATTTCCGGGTAAACCCTTGTCCTTGGCGCAGGCCTGCGCGCGCCTGCGTTTTCGGCATTTGCAGTTTCTGGACATCCTGGGCCGCACGCGCAACCTGCGGCTAACGGCTGAGCAGATGCATGTCACGCAGCCTGCGGCTACCAAGATCCTGATGGACATCGAAGAGATCCTGGAGGCGCGTTTGTTCGACCGCCTCTCGCGCGGCATGCGGCCTAACGAGCTGGGGCTTTTTACGCTGCGCTATGCCAGCGCGGCGCTGGATGGGCAGCGCAAGTTTGTGGATGAGTTCAACGCCCTCAAGCAGGGCGGCCATGGCCACGTGACGGTGGGCGCCATCACCGGATCGGCTGCGCATGTGCTGGTGGCGTCGGTGGTGGAGCTCCAGCGCCTGCGGCCCCTCTTGGTCATCAAGATCCTGGAACAGAGCAGTGACCAGCTCATCGCCTGGCTGGCCGAACGCAAGATCGATTTGATGATTGGCCGTTTCACCACCGAGGACCAGCGCAGCCAGTTCTACTACGAGCACCTGTCCGCCGAGCCACTGCATGTGGTGGGCGGGCAGCACCACCCGCTGCGTGGCGCCACCGACCTGTCGCTGACCGAGCTGGCGCACTGGCCGTGGATTCTGTACCCGGCCTCCACGGCCGTGCGCAAGGTGTCGGACGACCTGTTTGGCGGCGCGGGCCTGGCGCTCACGGCGGGAGTGGTGGAGACGCCGTCCTTCTTGTTTGCGCTGGAGCTGATGAACACCACGCACATGATGTCGCTGCAGCCCGCCGCGCTGATCCAGAAATACGTGGACCGGGGCCTGCTGTCGCGCATCCCCGTCGAGCTGCCCGACCGCATGCCCAGCTATGGCCTCATCACCCGCCTGGGCGAGTCGCCCACACCCTCGGCCCAGGCCTTCATCGACGTGCTGCGCGAGGCGGCGGGCGTGGCGCCGGACGCTTTGGGGGAGTGACCAGGCCTGCGCTATGTACGGCCTTTTTCGATAACCAATGGTTATTGAAAATCCAGGCTACCGGGCCCTGCCGTTATGCTCTGCGCCCTTTCCCGCAACCCAGGCCTTTTTCTCCATGACCGACGCACCCGACACGCCCGACACCATCCAGGAACCCCGCTGCTGGAGCGACGGACGCTGGACGGCGCAGGTCATCAAGAACGAGGACGACGATGGCTGGGCCGTGGCCATGACCTTGAAGGGCGAGGCCGAGCCCGCGCTGGTCGGCCCCTGGACCATGGGCCGCGACAAGAAAAACCCCAAGCCGCTCGATGTGTCGGCCTTCCACACCCTCGTCAAGACCGCGAGCGAAGTGGTGCGCCGCCATGAGCAGCAGCTGCACGCGCAGCTGAACAAAAGCGTGCACATCACCACGGCTGACGGCCAGCGCCTGCGCGTGGCGCTGGCCATCGTGCCCGATGAAGAAGGCGCCACAGCCACGCTGAGCGCGCAAGACGAGCTGGGTGAAGAGGTTGCCCGTGCGTCTGCGCCGCCCACCTTCAAGCTCACACCCGCCAGCGCAGCGGCCTGGGCTGAAGGCGGGTTTCAGCGCGTGCGCTGAGCAGACTTCGGCGTTCAACACAGCCCGAGCCACAGAAGCCGCCACTGTCAGTGCAGGCAATCGCCAGCGCGACGGCATTGCGCCACCCAGCCGCCTAAAATCTCACCCGTCGGCCCCGAATGACCTTCGGGGCCGACAGCGTTCTCAGGGCGGGGCGGAATTCCCCACCGGCGGTATTTGTGGGCTGAAAAGCCAGCAAGAGCCCGCTAGCGCCTGTGGTGCCGTTCTTCGGAGCGGCCTGCAGGGTCAGCAGATCTGGTGCGATGCTAGAGCCGACGGTCACAGTCCGGATGAAAGAGATCGCGAAACCCACAGTACCCGCCATGGATGGCTGGGCCTTTGGCGTTGCTTGCGTGCTTTGTTGCGCGCTGGCATGGCGCAGGGCCTGCGCCGCCCTGTGCAGGTGCCGTGCTCGCGCGCGCCCTGATTCTGGTACGACCTGTTTTGAGGAACCCATGAATCAGTCTTCTGCTACTTCTTCCGTCTCTCCCCTGGCCCCCGTCGCCGCCCACCGTGGCGCCCGCGTGGCCATCATCAGTGCCAGCTGGCACCAGGACATCGTGCACCAGGCGCGCGACGCGGCCCTGGCCGAGTTCGACCGCCATGGCCTGCCGCCCGCGCAGGTGGCGCTGTTCGACGTGCCAGGCGCGTTCGAGATTCCGCTCTTGGCCCGCAAGCTCGCGCGCAGCGGGC
>DAIQRN010000511.1:0-2056 GCA_036786185.1 Acidovorax sp.
CGCCGGTCAGCTCCACGGCGCGCGTGTGGCGCAGGAACAGCGCCACGCCCACTTCTTCCTCCAGCGCCTGGATCTGGCGGCTCACGGCCGACTGGGTGAGGGCCAGCTCGTCAGCGGCGGCGCGAAAGTTCAGATGCTTGGCCACGGCCAAAAAGGCGCGCCAATGGCCTGTTGCAACGGGGCGCGTGCGCAAGACGGCGGGGGAATATTCGGCTGAGGCCATGGCGGATCTCTGGACAGGGATTCATGCGTGGGCGGAATGAATAGCGTACCGCGTTTTCATTGAACGATGAAGGAGGCAAGGCGCACCATTCAGTCTCCAAATTGACTATTGCCCCCTGCCAAGGAGCCTCCCATGCTGCCCCGCACCGTTCTGGAATCGCAACAATTCGAGCCCGCCGCAGTGCCGGCCCGTCCTGCGGCCGGCTGCTGGAAGCTGGCGGCCGGCAAGGCGTTGTCGCTGCACCCGCGCGCGTTCGGCTTGCTGGAGATCACACAGGGCCGCGTCTGGCTGACCATGAGTGGCGTGCTGGCCGACTGGCCCGGCGCGCCCACGGACATCGTGCTCGGGGCCGGCGAGCAGCTTGCCATCGCGCCCGGTCAGCATGTGGTGATGGAGCCATGGGAGCCGGACGCCCCCGGCGCGGAGGTTTCGTTCCGGTGGGACTGCGTGGCGGCGGCGCTCGCGGAGCCCTCGCGGCCCTCGCAGCGTAGCGTGGCCGCCCGCGACTGGGAATCTGGCGTGGTACAGCCGCTGTGCGACCTGGTGCAGGCGTTTGTGCAGGGCGGCCGTGCGGTGGCGGATGGGGCCCGTGCTGGTGGCCGCGTCGCCACCGGCCTGGTGCGGTTTGCACTTGGTCGCACCACGGCGCCCCTGCAGCGCAGGACGGCCTGACGCCTTCATGCAGGAAAAGCATCAATCGGTGCCATGCTTTTCATTGGACGTTGTTCTGCAAGTCGCGCACCATACAGCCTCATTAGGGTTTACCCGGAGAACGCCATGACAACCTCTCAAATTGCACTTCATCCGTTTGCATTTTTCCGCGCTTCTGGCGCTGCGGCTGGCCGCACCGGCGCCGTTGCGGCGGGCGCCGCCGTCAGCCTGTCGCCCACGGCTCCGCTGACGTTGCGCATCGCCGAAGGCCAGGCCTGGGTCACGCTGGGCCAGGGGCTGGTGGACGGCGGCGATGTGGTTTTGTGCGCGGGGCAATCGCTGCCGCTGGCCGCCGGCCAGAAGGTGGTGATCGAAGCGCTGGGCGGCCGCCGACTGCAGTACCGCTGCACCCGCGAGCAGGCGGCCAGCGCGGCCCGTGCAACGTGGTGGCGCCGCGCCTCGCTGGGCGATGGCGCGCCGGTCGCGGGTGCCTGGGGCGATGCCTGCTACGCCTGAGTGGGGCTGGGGCGGTGGGTCAACGGTGACTTGGCGGCGCCTTAGCGTTGCCAGTCAGTCGCATCCCTTGGAGTACAAAATTTCAAGCTAAAAAAGCTGCTGGCGCTTGTCCATAAAGCGCCAGCAGCTCTTTTCTTGATAGCGAAATCAGGTGGATTCAGGGAGAGCCCGCGCTGCCCCGTTGGCGGGCCACCCGGGCGTGGTTGGCGCAGCGTGCGTGATGGCCTGCGCCCGAGCCCGCATCACAGCTCGATGGCGGCGCACACCTCATCGAACGCGGCCACGGCCGCTTGCCCGTCCAGCTTTTCCAAGCGCGCGAGGGCGTCCACGTCTTCCAGCGTGCTGAACGCCAGGCTGAACTGCTGAAACCGCCGCCCCGCCAGCGGCCCGTTGTGAACGATCTCGACGTTGATGTGGCGGGGGTCGTTGCGAATGCGCTCGATGAGCTTGAGCACCGCTTTTTGCGGTCCTTCAAGCTGCTGGCAAAAGCGCTGGCCGTCAAAGACCAGCAAGCCCGTGATGTCGAGTTGTACGTTGACCAGGCGCGCGCGTGCCGCGATCTCCGCGACAACGCTCAGCGGTTGGTCCGGTGCCAGTGTGCTCACGTACAAAACTTCGTAAAGGGCTGGTTTTATGTTCATAGGTCCCGCCAATGTAGGGCAGCGG
>DAIQRN010000082.1:0-8778 GCA_036786185.1 Acidovorax sp.
ACCCACGACCCTTGGCTTCGGAGGCCAATACTCTATCCACTGAGCTACAGCCGCGTGACCGAATCAGCACAGCCGATGATTATCGCACGTGACTCTCGGATTCCCAAGAAGACTCAGCCAACAACACCCTCAAACCCCCACCCCAGCCTCAGCACTCGCCACGGGCAGCGACAACCCCAGCCCCACCAGGAAAGCATCTGTGCTTCTTCGCCCCACGCCAGCGAGGTCAAAACCTCCGTCGTTCAGAATCCAGTTGCGAATCAACCCATCAAACAATGCGTGCAGCCCAATGGCAGCATCCATCGGCGTCATCAGCATCACCACCTGCTGCGCCCGGGCTGCCAACTCGAAATCACGCGCCAGTTGACGCGTAAACGCTTCCGAGGCCGCCACATGGCGCTCGCGAACTCCCAACATTTCGTCCGCGTACTCCACTTTGTACAGCGCAACCTCAAAGACCCTGCGCGTGCGCTCATCCGACGCCACGCCATGCAGCACCAATGCCATCACAGCACGCAAACGCTCAACGGGATCCAGACAACTGCTGCACTCGAATTCACCATGCCCTCGCTCCAGCGGCAGCGCGACTCGATCCATCATGGCATTGAAGAGATCCATCTTGTCCTTGAAATGCCAGTAGATCGCCCCACGGGTCGCGCCCGCCGCCTGCGCTATATCGCTGAGCGACGCCCGCGAAACCCCCTTCTCGCCAAAAACAAGCTCCGCAGCATCCATAAGGCTGTTGCGGGTGGCAATGGCATCTTCTTTGGTTCGGCGCACCATAAGTCCGTGTATCTCCTCGTTCTCCAGTTCGACTGCACACCGCCTCGATGGAGGGCTTTCCGATGAAGGGCATGCGGCATCTTCATTATACATTCACGAATGTATGTATAATTGCACGCTCAATTTGTCGGGCTCTTCATAGGGGCACACCTACCGGCACCCTATCCCTACAACTCCGTTTCTTGACGCCCATCAGAAGGACTCTCATGCCTCAATCGCGTGACCCATCCGTCATCCCTCTTTTCCACACATCCCGCAGCCACCGAACCGTCTCCCTGATAGCAGCCGGTGCATTGGCCACACTGCTGGCAGCCTGCGGAAAAGCGGATGACAAAGCCGCTGGCGGCGGCGCCCCCCAGATGCCCGCACCCGAGGTGGGCGTGGTCACGGCCACTGTCGGCGATGTTGGACTGATCACCGAATTACCGGGCCGCGTCGAGGCATCGCGAACCGCGCAGGTCCGCGCGCGCGCCGCAGGCATCCTGCAACAGCGCCTGTTCAAAGAAGGCAGCGACGTGAAGGCGGGGCAACCCCTGTTTCGCATCGACGCTGCCCCCTATGCTGCTGCCGCAGAAAGCGCCCGTGCCAGCCTCGCCAAGGCACAAGCCAACCTGGCCCAGGCCAGTGCTCAGGTCGAGCGCTACCGCCCACTGGTCAGTGCCAATGCCATCAGCAAACAAGATTTCGTCAATGCCGAAGCGGCCGAGAAACAGGCGCAGGCCGACGTCGCGGCAGGCAAGGCCGCCGTGCGTACGGCGGACATCAACCTCGGTTATGCGAGCGTGACCTCCCCCATCTCGGGCCGCATTGGGCGATCGCTGGTGACCGAAGGCGCACTCGTGGGCCAAGGGGAAGCCACCGCTCTGGCCGTAGTCCAGCAAATCAATCCTGTCTATGTGAATTTCACACAGTCAGCCAGTGACGTCTTCCAACTGCGCCGTGCGCTGGAGAACGGCCAGCTCAAGCGCGCTGGCGACAGCGAGGCCGCCAGCGTCAAGCTGGTGCTCAGCGATGGCAGCGAATACTCCCAGCCTGGAAAACTGCTGTTCACCGACTTGTCGGTGGACGCCACCACGGGGCAGGTCACGCTGCGTGCAGAAGTCCCCAACCCCAAGGGCGAACTGCTGCCTGGTTTGTACCTTCGCGTGCGCATCGAGCAGGCCCAGGCCAGTAACGCCATCACACTGCCTCAGCAGGCCGTGACGCGCACCCAGCAAGGGGACACCATCAGTGTGGTGAGCGATGATGGCAAGATTTCGCAACGCCCCGTCAAGATCAGCGCCGCACAGAACAATCGCTGGGTGGTCCTGGACGGCCTCAAGGCTGGCGAAAAAGTCATGGTGGATGGCTTCCAGAAGCTGCAGATGCTGCCACCCGGCACACCCGTGAAACCCGTTCCATGGCAGGCCCCGGGCACGGCGCCAGCCCCGGCAGCAACGCCTGCCGCACCCGCAGCGTCGGCCACGGCATCCAAGCCATAAGAGGCATTCCAGCATGGCCAAGTTCTTTATCGACCGCCCCATCTTTGCCTGGGTGATTGCGCTGTTCATCATGGTGATGGGCGGCGTCGCCATCACCAAGCTGCCTATTGCCCAGTATCCACCGGTGGCACCGCCATCGATTGTTATCAACGCCGCCTATCCAGGTGCGTCCGCACAGACACTCGAAGACAGCGTGCTGTCGGTCATCGAGCGTGAAATGAACGGCTCTCCCGGCCTCATCTACATGGAGTCCGTGGCGCAGGCCGACGGCTCGGGCAGCATTACCTTGAGCTTTCAGCCCGGAACCAACGCCGACCTGGCCCAGGTGGATGTACAAAACCGCCTCTCACGCGCAACACCGCGCCTGCCCTCCGTGGTGACGCAACAAGGTGTGCGCGTTGACAAGGCGCAAAGCAACTTCCTGCTGTTCACCATGCTGGCATCGGACAACCCCAAGTTCACTCCAGTGGAATTGGGCGACTATGCCGCCCGCAACATCCAGCCTGAACTGCAGCGTGTCAAGGGGATTGGTCAGGTGCAGCTGTTCGGCAGCGAAAACGCCATGCGTGTCTGGATTGATCCCGACAAGCTGCGCGGTTTCAACCTGTCAGCCGCCGATGTAACAACCGCCATTCGCGCACAGAACGCCCAGGTGTCTGCAGGCGTGATGGGCGATCTGCCCAATATCACCGGCCAAGGCATTGCCGCCACGGTGGTGGTGAAGGGGCAATTGTCCAGCGTCGAGCAGTTTGGCAACATCGTTCTGCGCGCCACCGCTGATGGCGCCACTGTCAGGCTCAAAGATGTGGCGCGCCTGGAGTTGGGTGGACAGAGCTACGCCACATCTGCACGCCTGAATGGCGCACCGGCCGTCGGCCTGGGCGTGCAGCTCTCGCCCAGTGGCAATGCGCTGGAATCTGCGCGCCTGGTGCGCGAGAAGATGGACGAGCTGCAGAAGCTGTTCCCCGAAGGCGTGAAGTACTCCATTCCGTATGACAGCTCACGCTTTGTCAAGATCTCCATCACGCAGGTGGCCAAAACCCTGCTGGAAGCCGTGGCTCTGGTGTTCCTGGTGATGTTCCTGTTCCTGCAGAACTGGCGCTACACCATCATTCCGACCCTCGTGGTACCCATCGCCTTGCTGGGCACGCTCGGCTCGTTGTTGGCCCTGGGGTTTTCCATCAACGTTCTGACCATGTTCGGCATGGTGCTGGTGATCGGCATCGTGGTGGTGGAGAACGTCGAGCGCATCATGACCGAAGAAGGTCTCTCCCCTCTGGAAGCCACACGCAAGGCCATGCGCCAGATCTCCGGCGCCATCATTGGCGTGACCGTGGTGCTGATCTCCGTGTTCGTTCCGCTGGCATTCTTTGCTGGCTCCACCGGCAACATCTACCGCCAGTTCTCTGCTGTCATGGTGGCGTCGATCGCGTTCTCGGCATTCATGGCGCTATCGCTCACGCCCGCGCTGTGCGCCACACTGCTCAAACCCGTACCGGCAGGCCACCATCATGAGAAGGGCGGTTTCTTCGGCTGGTTCAACCGTCGTTTTTCGCGCGCCGCCAAGGGCTATGAAGGCCTGGTAGCACGCATACTGCGCAAGGCGGCACGCTACCTCGTCATCTACGGCGCCATCTTGGCTGTGGTAGGTCTGGTGTACACCCGCATCCCCACGGCCTTCCTGCCGCAGGAGGATCAGGGCAACATCCTCGTGAACGTACAGCTGCCTCCCGGCGCCACGCAAGAGCGCACGCTCGAAGCCATGAAGCAGGTTGAAAACTTCATGCTCAAGCAGCCTGAGGTGGAGAGCATGGTGGGTGTTATGGGCTTCTCCTTCTCGGGTCAAGGCCAGAACGCGGGTATTGCCTTCGTGACGCTCAAGGACTGGGAAGAGCGCCCGGACGCCTCCCAATCCGCCAGCGCCCTCGCCGGCCGCGCGTTCGGCGCGCTGTCGCAAGTGCGCGATGCCTTCATCTTCCCACTCAGCCCGCCCGCCATTCCCGAGTTGGGCACGGGCAGCGGCTTCTCGTTCCGCCTGCAGGACCGCGCGGGCCTCGGCCACGACGCCCTGGTCAATGCCCGCAACCAGATGCTGGGCATGGCCATGCAGAGCAAAGTGCTGACGGGTGTCCGCCCCGACGGCCTGGAAGATGCCCCGCAGTTGCAGATCGATATCGACCGCGACAAGGCCCAAGCTCTGGGCGTGGGTTTCGACGCCATCAACAGTGCCATCTCCACCGCACTGGGCTCCAGCTATGTGAACGACTTCCCCAACAAGGGCCGCATGCAGCGCGTGGTGGTCCAGTCCGACGCGCCGGGGCGCATGCAGCCCGAAGACCTGCTGCGCCTGAACGCGACCAACGCCCAAGGTCAGCCCGTTCCACTGTCGGCCTTCGCCTCCACGAAGTGGGTCAAGGGCGCGCAGCAGACCCTGCGCTACAACGGCTACCCTGCCATGCGCATCAGCGGCGAGGCCGCCCCGGGCTATAGCAGCGGCGCAGCACTTGCCGAGATGGAAAGACTCGCTGCGCAATTGCCATCCGGCTTTGGCTTCGAGTGGACTGGCACCTCGCGTGAGGAAAAGCAGGCGGGCTCACAGGCCATGATCCTGTACGGCTTTGCGGTGCTGGCGGTGTTCCTGTGCCTGGCCGCGCTGTATGAAAGCTGGTCCATCCCGCTCGCGGTGATTCTGGTGGTGCCGCTGGGCGTTTTGGGTGTGCTCCTGGCCACGCTGCTGCGCGGCTATGCGAACGACGTGTATTTTCAGGTGGGCTTGATCACCATCATCGGCCTCTCCGCGAAGAACGCCATCCTGATCATCGAGTTCGCGAAAGACCTCCAGGCACAGGGCCGTGGCGTGATTGAGTCCGCACTGGAAGCGGCTCACCTGCGTTTTCGACCCATCGTGATGACATCGCTGGCGTTTGGCCTGGGCGTGGTCCCACTGTTCATTGCCTCGGGTGCTGGCTCGGCCAGCCAGCGTGCCATCGGCACTGGCGTGATCGGGGGAATGATCACCGGCACGGCATTGGCCGTGTTCTTTGTCCCCGTTTTCTTCGTCGTGGTGCGCAGCCTGTTCAAGGGCAGCGCGCGCCAGCAGGAAATGAACCGCCGCCATGCAGAAGAAGCAGGAGTTGGAACCCATGATTAATCCACGCAGCACCCTCACTGCCGTGGCAGCGGCCGCGCTGCTGGCCGGTTGCTCGTTCATCCCGGCCTATGAGCGCCCCGCCGCGCCCATCCCTTCGGCCTACGCGACGGGTCCGGCCGACACGGCCGACACGGCTGGCACGCCGGGCGCCGCCAGCGTGGCACCCTGGCAGGACTACTTTGCCGACCCCCAGCTGCGCCAGCTGATCGAAGCAGCGCTCGCCAACAACCGCGACCTGCGAGTGGCCGTGCTCAACATCGAACAGGCGCGTGCGACGTTTCAGGTGCGCCGCTCGGACCTGTACCCCACGGTCGGCCTGGGCGCCAACGCCAGCCGGGGCCCGTCGGCAGCCAACGGCGACCTGACCAACTCGTTCAGCGTGGGTCTGGCCCTCTCGGCCTGGGAGCTTGACTTTTTCGGCCGCATTGCCAGCCTCAAGGAACAGGCTCTGGCCCAGTACCTGGCCACGGAAGAAGGGCGTAACGCCGCCCAGGTCAGCCTGGTGGCCGCCGTGGCCAATGGCTGGCTGACTCTGCTGGCCGACGAGGAGTTGCTGGAGCTCTCGCGCCAGACCCTGGCCTCGCGCGAAGAGTCGGTGCGGCTGACCAAGATGCGCCTGGATGCCGGTGTTGCCTCCGCGCTGGACTTCCGCCAGGCCCAGTCGCAGACGCTGGCCGCCCAGGCCACATTGGCGCAGCAAAAACGCCAGCGCGCGCTTGACGAAAACGCCCTGGCCCTGCTGCTGGGCCAGTCCTTGCCCGACGACGTGCGTGCCAGCCTGGCAGGCAGCCAACTCGCCAACGCCCCCGCCATGACCCCCTTGCCCGCAGGCCTACCATCCGAGCTGCTCACCCGCCGCCCGGACATCCGCCAGGCGGAGCAGCAGTTGATTGCAGCCAACGCCAACATCGGCGCGGCCCGCGCTGCGTTCTTCCCCCGCATATCGCTCACCGCGCAGGCGGGTACGGCCAGTAGCGAGCTGTCGGGCTTGTTCAAGAGCGGCTCCTGGGGCTTCACCATCGCTCCGTCGCTGCTGCTGCCCATCTTTGATGCGGGCCGTAACCAGGCCAACCTGGAGAGCGCGCAGGCCGGGCGCAGCATTGCCATCGCCCAGTACGAGAAAGCCATTCAGACCGCGTTCCGCGAAGTCTCAGACGCGCTCGCTGGCCAGGCCACGCTGCAAGAGCAGTCCCAGGCCCAGCGACAGCAAGCCGAAGCTGAAAGCGCACGCCTGCAGTTGGCCGATCTGCGCTACCGCAATGGCGTATCGAGCTATCTGGATCTGCTGGACGCCCAGCGCTCCCTGTTTGCCACGCAGCAAGGCGTGGTGCAGGTGAGGCTGGCCCAGTTGCAGAACCAGGTGGCGCTTTACAAGGCCCTGGGCGGCGGCGCGCCAGTGTCGACCCCTGCTGCGGACACCCCGTCCTGAGCCTTGACGGCACATCTTCGACGTCCGGCTGCCACCTGCCGTCAGGGTGCGCCGGGCGACGGCGATGCGCTGCCGTGGAACACACCAACCGTTCCACGCGCTGCAGCTCTCAAGGGCGTAGATATAATCGAGGGTTGATTTCATCAAAGACCCCCGATAACCAGAGGAAGTCATGAGCGACACCCACCACGAAGAAGCGCACACCGGCCCCGTCAAGACCCCCAAGCAGCTGCTGCTGGCCGGATTTTTCTCGTTTGTGATTCCGATCTTTGCCATCATCGGCTTGGTTCTGTACGTCACGTCGGCCGACAAGCCTGCAGCAGGCGCGGTCAACCCCGAAAAGGCCATTGCCGAGCGCATCCAGAAGGTGGGCATGGTGGAGGTGCGCGACGCCAACCGGCCTCTCGCGGCAGGCGAAGCCGTCTTCAAGACCCAGTGCGCGGCCTGCCACGCCACGGGCGCCGCTGGTGCACCCAAGCTGGCCGACGCTGCAGCCTGGACTGATCGCATCAAGACCGGGTTCGATACGCTGGTGCATTCGGCTCTCAAGGGCAAGGGTGCCATGGCACCTCAGGGCGGTGGCGACTTCAACGACACCGAAATCGCCCGTGCAGTGGCCTACATGGCTAACGCTGCCGGTGCCAAGTTTGACGAGCCCGCAGCGCCTGCTGCCGAAGGCGCATCAGCCCCTGCGGCAGACGCAGCAGCAGAACCCGCCTCGCGCTGATTGCCAGGGGCTTTGGCCCCTGCAGCCCCGCACCAGCCGGCCCCGCGAGGTCGGCTTTTTCATGCCCGCGTCATGACCTCATGCCGGGCGCTCGGGCTGGCGACAAACCCGTACCGCAGCGGCAGCGCATCGGCCTGCACCGCCTGCGGCACCCAAAGGCCCTGCTCCACAGCCACGGCGGCCAGGGACACGTCCAGCGTGTGAACCAGACCCAGACCCAGCGCCGTGGCCAGATAGACGCGGCCTGCTTCATCCACCAGGCACTCCAGCGCCTGCGCCGCCTGGCCGGTGTGGGACTGCAAGGAATAGTCCGGCTCAATGCGCCACACCCAGGGCGCCGCCTCCAGCTCGGCATACACACGTTGCGGGCCGTTCTGAAAGAACCACTGACCCTGTGCATCCGCCTCGTAGTTGCGCGCGATGAACGCAATCAGCTTGTCGTGCTGCAGCAGCGAACCCTTGGCCTGCGGAAATGGCCCCGCCGCCTGCACCGCGGTGTCGCGCAGATACCAGTGGCCACGCGCATCCAGGCCCAGCCAGCCGTAGCAATCGGGCACATGGGGCCATTTGACCAGTGCCTGCCTGACGATGTCATCCATACCGCGATTGTCCGCTCTGTTCGGCCAGCCAACCCCCGACCAGGTCGGGCATGGCGCGCACATGGCCGGGCCAACGCCCCTGCGCAAACCCCACATGGCCGCCATGCGGCGGCTGCCACAGCGTGACGCAGCGCCCCACCTCCTGTGCCCGAGGCAGGCTGGCGGCGGGCACGAAGGGGTCATTGCGCGCGTTGACCACCAGGGCGGGTACGCGGATGTGGTGCAGCAGCGGCTTGGCCGACGCGCGCTGCCAATAGTCCTCGGTGTTGCGAAAGCCATGCACCGGCGCCGTGAACACGTTGTCGAAGGCGTACAGGTCCCGCGCCGCCAACAGGGCCTGCCGGTCAAACAGCCCCGGGTGCTGCGCCAGCTTGCTTAGCGCTTTGGGCACCAGGGTGCGCATGAACATGCGCGTGTAGACCTGCCGGTTGAAGCCGCGCCCAATGGCATGCCCGCCCGCCGCCAGATCGATGGGGGAGCACACGGCAGCCACCGCGTCCACGCTGCGCGGGGCATCTTCGCCGACTTCGGCAGCCCAGCGCAGCAGCGCATTGCCGCCCAGCGACACCCCCACGGCCATCACCTGCCCCCGACGCGCCGCGCGCAGG
>DAIQRN010000002.1:0-4470 GCA_036786185.1 Acidovorax sp.
AGCAGGTCGAGCAGTGCCGATTCCACGGCCGTCACCGCGTGCACGCCAATGCGCAGGTCAAAGGTCTGCAGGCCGCGCCCGCCGGTGTCGCGGCCTTCCAGGGCCTTTTGCACCTGTTGCAGCAGCTGCAGGTGCCGGCCGATGGACTGGCCGATCAGCACGCTCTTGCTGTCCTCCAGCGCCCGGCGTATGCCTTCGCCGCCCGGCACCTCGCCCACGCCGGTGTGGCCGGCGCTGTCGTGGATGAGCACGACGTTGCGCGTGAAGTAGGGCGCATGCGCGCCGCTCAGGTTCATCAGCATGCCGTCACGTCCGGCGACGGGGATGACTTCGATCTCGGTGATGGTGGGGGTCTGGAGCATGGCGGGTGCCAACAGGAAAAGCGGTGTGGAGAAACGGCACGGGTGGGTGCCCAGGTGTTCGCCAGGGCTGCCAGGCCCCGGCGGTTCATGCGCTTTTGCAGCCCAGGCGGGGCGTCAGACGGGTTCGATCTTGCGGATCAGCGCGGCCAGCATCTCGACCTCGTCGGCCTTCAGGTCGGCCAGCGGCGCGCGCACGGGGCCCGCGGGGTGGCCCACGATCTTGGCGCCGGCCTTGATGATGCTCACGGCGTAGCCCGCGCTGCGGTTGCGGATCGCCAGGTAGGGAATGAAGAAGTCCTTGAGCAGCTGGTGCTGGGTCGCCTGGTCATCGTTCTTCACGGCCTCGTAGAAGCGCATGGCCGTCTTGGGGATGAAGTTGAAGACGGCCGACGAGTACACGGGCGTGCCCAGCGCCTTGTAGGCGGCGGCATAGACCTCGGCCGTGGGCAGGCCGCCCAGGTAGGCCAGGCGGTCACCCATGGTCAGGAACATCGAGGCCATGCCCTCGATGTCGCCCACGCCGTCCTTGAAGCCCACCAGGTTGGGGTTGCGCTCGCACAGGCGCGCCACGGTTTCGGGCGTGTAGCGGCTCACGCCGCGGTTGTAGATGATCACGCCGAAGTCCACGCTCTTGCATACGGCTTCCACATGGGCGGCCAGGCCTTCCTGGCTGGCCTCGGTCATGTAGTGCGGCATGAGCAGGATGCCGTGCGCGCCAGCCTTCTCGGCCGTCTGCGCGCATTCGATGGCAAAGCGCGTGGGGCCGCCAGCGCCGGCAATGATGGGCACCTTGCCCCGGCAGGTGTTCACCGCGGTCTGGATGATCGCTGGATATTCATTGGCGGTGAGCGAGAAGTACTCGCCCGTGCCACCGGCGGCAAACAGGGCGCTGGCGCCGAACGGCGCCAGCCATTCCAGGCGCGCGGCATAGCTCTTGGCATCGAAATCGCCGTTGGCATCGAAGTCGGTGATGGGGAACGACAGCAGGCCGGAGCTCATCACGTTCTTCAGGTCTTGGGGGGTCATGTCAGTCTTTCTTTCAGGGCCGTGGGGCGGCCGGTTGATGGCAACGGGGTAAACGGAGAGAAGAGGGGGAATCAGTCGAGCTGCAGCTTTTCCTGCTGCACGACCTTGGCCCAGCGGGCGCGTTCGGTGGCAAAGAAACCGTCCACCTCGGTCGGCGACATGGTCACCACCTCGGCGCCCTGGCCCGTGAGGCGTGAGCGCACCTCGGGCGAACGAATGGCCGCAATCAGGGAATCACTGATGCGCTTGACGATGGCTGGCGGCGTGCCTGCGGGCAGCATCACGCCTTGCCAGGTGCCGGTCTCGTAGCCGGTCACGCCTTGTTCGGCGATGGTGGGCACGCTGCCGATCAGCGGCATGCGCTCGCGCTTGGACACGCCCAGCAGCTTGAGCTTGCCGCTTTGCACATGGGGGTAGGTGGCCAGCATGCCGTTCATCAGCACCTGGGTCTGGCCCGCCACCGTGTCCTGCACGGACTGCACGCCGCCCTTGTAGGGCACATAGACCCATTTAGCGCCCGTGGCGCGGGCCAGCTCCACACCGGCCAGATGCGGGGCGCTGCCCGTGGCGGTGACGGCAAAGTTCAGGTCGCTGGTCTTGGACAGCTCCACCAGCTCCTTCAGGTTGTTGGCCTTGACCGAGGGGTGCACCACCAGCAGGTGGGGCGAATACGCCAGCATGGCCGCGCCGCGCAGGTCCTTGCTGGGGTTGAACGGGAGCTTGGTGTAGATGGAAGGGCTGATGGCCAGCGCGCCCAGGTCGCACAGCAGCAGGGTGTAGCCATCGGCTGGCGACTTGGCCACGAAGTCTGCCCCCAGGTTGCCGTTGGCACCGGGCTTGTTCTCCACGATGACCGGCTGCTTGAGCGACTCCGACAACTGCTGGCTGATGGAGCGGGCGATGATGTCCGAGCTGCCGCCCGGCGGGTAGGGCACCACGATCTTCAGCGGCTTGCTGGGCCATGGGTCGGCGGCATGGGCCAGGGTGGCGCTGCAGGCAAGCGCCACGCAGGTGAGGGCGAGTCGGCGGGTCAGGGTCATGCAATTGTCTCCTTGCTGTGCAAATGTTATATGTCATCGTACAACATGAATTGATAAGCCGCAACTCTTTTTGTGGCACCAGTGTGTGCGGTGTCGTGAGTGGGGCGTTATGGGTGTCGCTCTGTGGCATGTGCTGTTTGTGACGTTGCCACGACTTGGGGTGGGGTTATCCCCTGGATGAAATCCCGAGCCTCCCTTCATAATTTGTTATACGTTGTCATATGACGTATGACTAAATCAAAGTTCCATCCAGCCACACCATGAACAACCTGCACGCGATCCGCCACGTCCGCGTCACGCCCATCGCCTTCCGCGATCCGCCGCTGCTCAATGCAGCGGGCATCCACGAGCCCTGGGCGCTGCGCTCCATCATCGAGATCGAGACCGCCTCGGGCCTGGTCGGCATCAATGAAAGCTATGGCGACCAGCCCATGCTGGATGCGCTGGCCAAGGCGGCGTCCGCACTCGTCGGCTTGTCTCCCTGGGCGCTCAATGACATGGAGCGCCGTGTCGAGGCCCTGGTGGCACCGCCCAAAATCACGGCCTCGGAGTTTCTGGGCCAGCAGGTGTCGCTGGCGCCGGGCACGCATGTGTCCAAGACGGTGGCCAAGGTGGTCAGTGCCTTCGAGGTGGCCATGCTGGATCTGCAGGGCCAGATGGCCCGGGCGCCCATCGTCGATCTGCTGGGCGGCGCGGCGCGCGACAGCGTGCCGTTTTCGGCCTACCTGTTCTACAAATACGCAGAGCACATCGACAAGCCCTATGCGCCCGACGCCTGGGGCGAGGCGCTGACGCCGCAGCAGCTCGTGGCCCAGGCGCGGCGCATGATCGATCAGTACGGCTTTCAGAGCATCAAGCTCAAGGCGGGTGCCCTGCCGCCCGGGCAGGAGGCGGCGGGCGTTCTGGCGCTGGCGGAAGCATTCCCAGGCACGCCGCTGCGCATCGACCCCAACGGCAACTGGACGGTGGCAACCAGCCTGCAGATCGTGCAGCAGCTGCGCGGTGTGCTGGAGTACTACGAAGACCCGGCCCCCGGCCTGGACGGCATGGCCGCCGTGGCGCGCGAATGCGATGTGCCGCTGGCCACCAACATGGTGGTGACCGACTTTGCCGAGTTCCGCCGCAACGCCGACATGGGCTGCCCCGTGAAGATCGTGCTCAGCGACCACCACTATTGGGGCGGGCTGCGCGCCACGCAGCGCCTGTCCACACTGTGCCGCACCTTCGACCTGGGCCTGTCCATGCACAGCAACTCGCACCTGGGCGTGAGCCTGGTGGCCATGACGCACCTGTGCGCCAGCGTGCCGCTGCTCACCTATGCCTGCGACACGCATTACCCCTGGCAGGACGACGAGGTCATCGCGGGCGGCCGTCTGCAGTTCGATCAGGGCAGCCTGCGCGTGCCCACGGCCCCCGGCCTGGGCGTGACGCTGGACCGCGAGGCGCTGGCGCGCCTGCACGACAACTATCTGCACTGCGGCATCCGCCACCGCGACGACCTGGCGCAGATGCGCAAGTACGACCCGGCCTTTACCGGCAAACAACCTCGTTTCTGAGCCCCGTTCTTTGATTTTTCCCACCACAGGAGACAACCGCCATGCAACGCCGCACCTTGATTCACCGCTCCCTTGCCGCCAGCGCCGTGCTGCTGGGCTGCGCCTTTGCCGTGCTGCCCGCCGCAGCGCAGAGCTCTTGGCCCACGGGCAAGGCCATTACCTACATGGTGCCGTTTCCACCGGGCGGCAACACCGACACCCTGGCGCGCGTGATCGCCCAGCCCTTGGGCCAGGCACTCGGCACGCCCGTGGTCATCGACAACAAGGGCGGCGCGGGTGGCAGCGTGGGCTCGGCCATTGCCGCGCGTGCACCGGCCGATGGCTACACCATCCTGGGCGGCACCATCAGCTCGCACTCCATCAACATCAGCCTGTATTCCAAGCTGGATTACGACCCCGTCAAGTCATTCACCCCCGTGGCCATGCTGGGGTCCGGGCCGCTGGTGCTGGTGGTGCCCGCCGCCAGCCCCTACAAGACGCTGGCCG
>DAIQRN010000002.1:4570-27156 GCA_036786185.1 Acidovorax sp.
TCCGGGCCGCTGGTGCTGGTGGTGCCCGCCGCCAGCCCCTACAAGACGCTGGCCGCCAGCAAGGCCAAGGCCGGTGCGGGCGGGCTGTCCTCGGCATCGCCGGGCACGGGTACCTCGCCGCACATGGCGCTGGAGCTGCTGGCCTATCAGGCGGGCGTGAAGTTCACGCATGTGCCCTACAAGGGCAGCGGCCCGGCCGTGCAGGACGTGGTGGGCGGCCAGGTGGACATGATGTTCGACACCACGCTGATCGTCGGCCCCCACATCCCGTCGGGCAAGCTGCGCCCTATCGCCGTGACCAGCTCCAAGCGCCTGGAGTCGCTGCCCGAGGTGCCCACCATCGCGGAGGCGGGCCAGAAGGGCTTTGACATGGGCTCCTGGCAGGCGGTGTTTGCCCCGGCGGGCACGCCCAAGGCCGTCGTGGACCGTTTGCATGCCGAGATCATGAAGATCATCGCCACGCCCGAGGTGCAGGCGCGCCTCAAGAGCTTTGGCATGATCCCCTCCACCATGACGCCCGCCGAGCTGGGCGACTACCAGAAGGCCGAGGTGGCCAAGTGGGCCCAGGTGATCAAGGCGGCGGGCATCAAGGCCGATTGAGGCTGCGGTGAGGGGGCGGGGGCGCACCGGTGGCTGCGTCCCGGCTCGGCGAGTGCTGACGGACGGGTGGCTGGTTTACCATCGCCCAAGGCCCGCGCGACCGAGTACCGAGTACCGAGACGCCGCGTGGGTTGTGGGTATCTGCCCGTGCCGTGCTTGCCACGGCGCTTTTGAGAAGACCTTCCGCCACAGTCCCTGTGCACAGTCCCACCCTCGTCATTCTGGCGGCCATCCAGCCAGCGCCGGGCACGGGCGACAGGCAGCGCGGCATTCCGCTGACGGTGAGCATTGGCGTGGCGCTGCACGCGGCGGGGGACACCGCCGGGGCGGTGCTGCAGCGTGCGGACGAAGCCATGTACCTGGCCAAGCAGCGCGGGCGCAACCGCGTCGAAGTGTGGGCCGGGGCAGGGGATGCCCCCGGCGCCGTGGGCAGAGCGGCGGCCCAGGCCGCGTAGCCTGTGTCGCCCGCCCGACCTTGGTGGCCTGCCGGACGGCCACAGACGCTGGGCGTGCCGCATGCCTCCTCTGATAATGGCGGCCTCCCAATTCCCCAAGAGCAGACCGATGAACGAGCAGACGGGCACACCATCGCGCCGCAAGGCGCTGAAAGCGGGCTGCGGCCTGGCGGTGCTGGGCGTGGGGGCGGGCGCTGCCTATCTGCTGCATTGGCCCGGCAATGACCGGCAGCTCGTCTTGACCCGCCTGGAGGACGCCCTGCGCGAGGTCGAGCGCCTGCAGGCCGCAGCGCCCCGCGCCCTGGAGCCCGCCACCGCCTGGGGCTGGCCGCAGACGCTGGCGCACTGCGCGCAAAGCATCGAGTTCTCCGTGCACGGTTTTCCTCGCCCCAAGTCGGCCCTGTTCCAGAACACCGCAGGTGCCGCCGCGTTCCGCGTCTTTGCCTGGCGCGGCCGCATGCGCCACAGCCTGACCGAACCCATCCCCGGCGCGCCCCCGCTGGACGCCCCCGCGCCTGATGCCGCAGCCGCACTGGCCCGGCTGCGGGCGGCGGTGCAGGTTTTTGCGGCCCACACCGGGCCGCTGCAGCCACACTTTGCCTACGGCGAGCTCAGCAAGGCGCAGTACGAGCAGGCGCACGCCATGCACCTGGCGGATCACCTGTCGGCATTTGATATTTAAAAATCATAGCTGCCAGCGCTTGGTGGGTAAGCGCTGGAGGCTGATTGGGTTTGAAATAAAGGCAGAGACATCACTATCGGCAGCTACGGTGCCCCGTCGGCACTGCCGGGCTGTCCGTCCATGAAACACCTGCTGCTGTCGGTTGCGTTCCTGCTGTGTGCGGGCCTTGCCTTTGCGGCCGGGGCGCCGGGGCCTGGCGAGGAGATGGCCGCGCCCTCCACGGCACAGGCCCCGGCTTCGCGTGAGCTTCCGTTGCGCAACGAAGAGGAATACACAGCCCAGCTCAATGCCCAGCTCCAGGCCGCGCAGGAAGACCGCGACCGCCGCCGGGAGCGCAGTCGCTGGGTTGCCGTGGTGACCCTGTCGGGCCTGGTGATCGCCTTTGTCGCCCTGGCCGGGTGGGCGCTGCGCAGCCGCCAACCCCGGGCGGTGCGGCTCAGCCGCCTGGCGCTGTGGGCGCCCTGCCTGGTGCTGGCCAGCGCCTGGTTCTTTCCGTGGTCGCTGTACGCCGCCGCTGCAGGGGTTGCGGCCCTGGTGGTGGTGTGGGGAAAAGGGCGCTGCCTTGGTGGGAGCTGGGCGTGGCGACGGCGCTGTACCTGCCCGCGCTGGTGGTGACCTGGCTGGTCTTCAAGACCCTGGCGGGCATGGGGGCCGGGTAGGCGGGGTGGTGATGCTCCCTGGCGTGGGCCGCCTGGGGCAATGCATCAATGCGGCAGATTCGCTCCTGAATCAGGAGCTGTCAGCGCTTTGCAGACAAGCGCTAGCGGCCTATTTGGTTCCAAAAATACGGTCACCCGCATCCCCCAGCCCCGGCAGGATGTAGCCGTGGTCGTTCAGCTCGCGGTCGATGGCGGCGGTGAAGATGGGCACGTCGGGGTGAGCCTTTTGCAGAGTGGCCACGCCTTCGGGGGCGGCCAGCAGGCAGACGAACTTGATGGACTTGGGCTTGAGCTGCTTGAGCCGGTCCACGGCGGCGGCGGCGGAGTTGCCGGTGGCCAGCATGGGGTCCACCACGATGATGTCGCGCTCGTCCATTTCGGACGGCATCTTGAAGTAGTACTCCACGGGCTGCAGCGTGGCGGGGTCGCGGTACAGGCCGATGTGGCCCACGCGCGCGCCGGGCACCACGTTGAGCATGCCGTCCAGAAAGCCATTGCCCGCGCGCAGGATGGAGACCAGCACCAGCTTCTTGCCGTCGATCATCTTGGCGGTCATGGTTTCCAGCGGGGTCTCGATCTGCACGTCCTGCAGCGGCATGTCGCGGGTCACTTCGTAGGCCATCAGCGTGGAGAGTTCGCCCAGCAGGCGGCGAAAGCTGTTGGTGCTGGCATCCTTCTTGCGCATCAGCGTGAGCTTGTGCTGGACCAGGGGGTGGGTGATGACGGTGACGTTGCTGTTCATGGCCTGGCCTGTGTTTTTTTGGGGGAGAAGCGGGCAAGTCTAATCTGCAAGAAAGCGCGCATAGCGCGACAGATCCACGTTGCCGCCGCTGATCAGGATGCCCACCCGCTTGCCGCGCACATCCACACTGCCATGCTGCGCGCCGGCCAGCGCCAGGGCGCCGGTGGGTTCGACCACCAGTTTCATGCGCTCCGCAAAAAAACGCAGCGCCGCGACCAGTTGCGCATCGGTCGCGGTCACCATGTCATCGGCCAGGCGCTGGATGATGGGGAAGGTGATCTGCCCCAGCGCCTGGGTTTGTGCGCCATCGGCAATGGTGTGGGGCGTGGGGATCTGCACGATGTGGCCGGCGCGCACCGACTGCTGGCCATCGTTGCCGGCTTCGGGCTCCACACCCACCACGCGGCAGTGCGGTGCCAGTGCTTCGGCAGCCAGCAGGCTGCCGGCCAGCAGGCCGCCGCCGCCCACGCAGACAAACAGGTAATCCAGGTCGGGCATTTCTTCCAGCAGTTCCTTGGCGGCCGTGCCCTGGCCCGCGATGACATGCGGGTGGTCAAACGGGGGCACCAGGGTCATGCCACGCTCCAGTGCCAGCTGGCGGCTGATGCCTTCTCGGTCTTCGGTGTAGCGGTTGTAGGTGACGACCTGGGCTCCGTACTGCCGTGTGGCGGCCATCTTGGCGGCGGGAGCGTCTTCCGGCATCACGATGACGGCCGGCATGTCCAGCAGCCGGGCCGACAGCGCAATGGCCTGGGCATGGTTACCGGCCGAGAAGGCGAGCACGCCGCGTTCGCGCTGCTCGTCGGTGAACTGGGCCAGGGTGTTGAATGCGCCCCGGAACTTGAAGGCGCCGGTGCGCTGCAGGTTCTCGCACTTGAAGAACAGCTGGGTGCCCAGCCGCTCGTCGGCAGTGCTGGAGCGCAGCACGGGCGTGCGGTGCGCCATGCCCTTGAGCCGGTGCGCGGCAGCGGCCACATCGTCGTAGGTGGGTGGGGGAGCGGTGTGCTCGGTCATGGCGGTGTCCTCGCTGCGGGGCGCAGCCTGCCCCTGGTGGGTACATGATAGCCCGTCAAGCAGATTGTTGGCATAAGAATGGCCGCTACCGCTTGATGGTTGGGTGATATTTGCTATCAAATGCGTAGTGATGGCAGAGCTGCGCAGCCCTGCCAGCGACGGTAGGTAACGGCACGGCATGTGTGGGGCTTGGCCATCGCGCTACCTGTTGCGCCAGCTTTTGAGCATCCGGATCAGCATGGCGGGTATTTGCTCGCGCCGGTGCACCACGCCCAACGGGGGGAGGGGGCTGCTCAGCTGCACATCCAGCTGGCACAGCTGCGCGCCCGACGGCAGCACGGGCGCAATGCTCTGGGGGACCAGCGCCACGGCATCGGGCTGGTTCAGCAGGCTGGCGAACACGGGCAGCGAGACGGTCGACACCGGGAACTGCAGCGCATCGGGCAGGGCTGCCAGCACTTCACGCTCGAAGATCTCGCGCACGGCGATGGTGGCGGTGGGCAGCACCCAGCGTGAATCCTTGAGCGCCGAGAGCGCGATGCCCCGGCGCTTGGCCAGGGGATGGCGGGTGCTGGCCATGATCACCGGCTCATCGGGCTGCAGCGGCTTGAAAACGTACGACGCTGGCAGCAGAACCGGCTCGCGGCAGAACACCGCGTCGAGCCCGCCGTTGAGCAAGAGCGGAAGCAGCCGTTGGCTTGAGTCCTCCTGGACGTCGATGTGCACCCGGGGTTGGGTTTTGTAGAACTCTGCGAGCAAGGGCGACAGGATGGCCTGCGTGGCCGCGGGGGTGGCGCCCAGGCGCAGTGCAGCGGCAGCGCCGCGCCGGATGGCGGCCAGCGACTCTGCCGCTTCCTCCAGCGCGGCGAGCACTCCGCGGGCTGTGTCTACCAGCGTCTGGCCCGCCAGCGTGGGCCGGATGCCCCGCGCATGGCGCTCGAAGAGGCGCACGCCCAGGATGCGCTCCATCTCTGCCAGCGCCTGCGTGGCGGCGGACTGGCTCATGTGCAGTGAAGCGGCGGCCTGCAGGACGGAGCCGCACTGCTGCAGCGCCACCAGCAGCTGCAACTGGCGCAGGCGCGCGTGGCGGGCCAGGCGGGCATAGAGCACCTGCCCTTGCGGGGGCGCGGGGTCGTCCAGGTTGTCGGAATCGGTGGGTGGGGTTGAGAGGGCCATGGGGCTCCTGTCCAGACTGGCAAATAAGGAGAAGCGATAGAGATGCGGCAACAGCGTGATTCGCCACTGCGATGGTTGCTATCCCGTCGGAGCTATCGACAAGGCTTATACCTTTCGAAGAATACCGCGACCTGCAGAGAGTCTGAAATTCCTATAGTCGATATCAGTAGCAGGCATGCCCGGTGGCCCTGCGCACCGTGCCCTTCCCGCTAATCCAGACCCATCCATCCATTCACGAAAGCGCTACCCATGTCCACAATGACTTCGTTTCTGGCACGGCGGACCGTTGTGTCCACACTGTGCGCCGCAGCTGCCTGCGCCCTGCTGGTGGCAGCCCCGGCAGCGCAGGCTGCAGACAACTACCCGAGCAAGCCTGTGAAGCTGATCGTGCCGTTTGCCCCCGGTGGCTCCACCGACATCGTGGCCCGCGTGTGGCCGAGGGCATGCGCGCCAGCCTGGGGCAATCGGTGGTGGTGGACAACAAGGCGGGTGCTGGCGGCCTGCTGGGCACCGAGACCATCGCCCAGTCTGCGCCCGACGGCTACACCATCGGCATGGCCACGGTGAGCACGGCCACGGTCAACCCTTCCATCTTCACCCGCGCGGCCAAGCTGGAGGGCAAGCTGGTACCGGTGGTCAAGCTCGTGACCGTGCCCTCGGTCTACATGGTGCACCCTAGCATGGGCGTCAAGGACTTCCAGGGCTTCATGGCCAAGGTTAAAGCCAAGCCCGGCGACTACAGCGTGGGCGTGCCCGGCCTCGGAACGCTGGGGCACCTCATGATGGCGTCGTTCAACGAGACCTTGAAGACCGATATCCAGATCGTTCCCTACCGTGGCAACGGCCCCGCGCTCAACGATGCCCTGGCAGGCATGGTGCAGGTGATGGCAGACCAGCTGCCCTCGGCCATGCCGCACATCAAGGGCGGCAAGCTGGTGCCCATGGTGCTGGCCGCCGACCGCCGCGTGTCCGAGCTGCCGGATGTGCCCACCTTCAAGGAGCTGGGCCACGCCGACCTCAATGAGCTGGGGATGAGCTGGTTCGGGTTGGTTGTGCCTGCGGGTACGCCTGCGCCCATCATCAAGCGGCTGCAGGACGCGGCCGTCAGCGCCTTGCGTTCGCCCGATGTGCAAGGCCGCCTCAAGACCATGGGTGCGACAGCGGTGGAGATGGACCAGAGCAAATTTGCATCGCAGATCGCCGCTGACCTCCAGCGCAACAAGGCGCTGCTGGACAAGCTGGGCGTGAAGCCTGAATAAGGGGCGGTGCGATGACTGCTGCCGTGCAATCGATTCAGGATCTGCAGGATTTTTTTGACCGTGAGAGGCCCCGGATGGCGGGGCTGGCCGACAGAGTGTGGTCCCTGGCCGAGCTGCGCTACGCCGAGCGCGGGTCTGCCCAGCTGCACATCGACGGGCTGGCCGCAGCGGGCTTTCGGATCACGCGCGACCTGGCCGGTATCTCCACCGCGTTCATGGCGGAGTGGGGCGACGAAGGCCCGGTGCTGGCCTTTCTGGGCGAGTACGACGCGCTCTCGGGCCTCAACCAACAAAGCGGTGCGCTGGTGTGCCAGCCGTCCGTGGACAGCCCCGGCCTGGCCGGGCACGGCTGCGGCCACCATCTGCTGGGTACCGCGGCGCACTTTGCCGCCATTGCGTTGCAAGAGCACCTGCGCCGCTCGGGCCAGCAGGCGCGCGTGCGGTTCTACGGCTGCCCGGCCGAAGAAGGTGGCTCGGGCAAGACCTTCATGGCACGCGCAGGGGTCTTCGATGATGTGGACACGGCGCTGACGTGGCACCCGGGCAGCTTTACCGGGGTGCTGAGCCAGGCCACGCTGGCCAATGTGCAGGCGCGTTTCGTCTTTCACGGGCGCGCCTCGCACGCGGCCCACTCGCCGCACCTGGGCCGCAGTGCCCTGGATGCAGTGGAGTTGATGAATGTCGGTGTGAACTACATGCGCGAGCACATGCCTGCGGATGCGCGGGTCCACTATGCGGTCACCGACTCGGGCGGGTTATCACCCAACGTGGTGCAGGCGCGCGCCGAGGTGCTGTACCTGATCCGCGCACGCAACAACCGCGATGCCGCCGAGCTGTACGAGCGTGTGCAGAACGTGGCGCGTGGTGCTGCGTTGATGACGGATTGCCGTGTCGAAATCGTGTTCGACAAGGCCTGCTCCAACCTGCTGCAAAACCGCACGCTGAACCAGGTGATGTACGCGCAGATGCAGGCACTGGGGCAGCTGAAGGTCGATGCCGCGCAGCACAAGCTGGCGGGGGATTTTCAGGCGACGCTGGACGCTGCCGATGTCGAGCAGGTCAGCCGCCCGCTGGCCAGTGTGCTGCGGGGCAAGGTGCCGGCGATCTTCGAAGGCATCGCGGCCTACGACCCTGCCGTCGAGGAAACCCTGTTCGGCTCAACCGACGTGGCGGACGTGAGCTGGATCACCCCCACCGTGCAGGCCTGGGTGGCCTGCTACGCCTTCGGCACGCCGTTGCATTCATGGCAGATGGTGTCGCAAGGGCAGTCCGGGCTGGCACACGCGGGCATGGTGCACGCAGCGCAAATCCTGGCCGCGACGGCGATTGTGTTGCTGGAGCAGCCGGAGCTGATCGGGCAGGCCAAGGCCGAATTGCTGGAGCGCCGAGGTGGCCAGCCTTATGTCTGCCCCATCCCGGCAGATGCTCCGTTGCCGAGCCAGCCGCGCGCTGCGGGTTGATGGGACCACCGTGATTCGCCTGCGGCGGCGCCTGCCAGTGCTTGTTCAGCGCATCAACCCAGTTCGCTGAACCGCTGCAGCGGTGTGAGTGCCGGGAACTCGCCCGCGCGTTTTTGCTTCATGGCCGTGACCGATTCGCGCACATGCTGGTTGCTCCAGATGGCGCCCTGCAGCCAGCCCATCTGGCGCAGGCTGTCTTCCACGCTGTGGTCGCGCGCGTAGTTCACGGCCTGCTTGGTGCCCCAGATGGCCACCGGGGGTTTGGACGCGATCTCTTTGGCGCACTGCAGCGCGGCAGCCAGCATGGCCTCTTGCGTGTCGAACACTTCATTGACCAGGCCGTAGCTCAGGGCCTTGGCGGCGCTCAGGCGGCGGCCGGTATAGGCCAACTCCTTGACCACGCCCAGCGGGATGAGCTTGGGCAGGCGCTGTAGCGTGCCCACGTCGGCCACCATGCCGATGTTGATCTCCTGGATGCAGAAGAAGGCGTCGGCCGTGGCGTAGCGGATGCAGGCGGCCGTGACCATGTCCACGGCGCCGCCGATGCAGCCACCCTGGATGGCCATGATCACCGGGATGCGCAGGCTTTCGATGCGGGTGAAAGTGGCCTGCATGTCGGTGAGCAGGTCGAAGACGGCGGCGCGGCCCTCGGGGCTTTGGTCGTCCATGGTGATGGCGCCGCCGAAGGTCTCCAGCGCCATCCCGGCGCTGAAATGTTTGCCGGTGCTGCTGATGACCAGCGCCCGCGCCTCGCCCGCCTGGTGCAGCTGGGCCAGCGCTGCGTCCAGCTCGCGCCAGAACGTGGGGTGCATGGTGTTCATGGCCTCGGGGCGGCTGAGCACCAGGTGGGCGACGTGGTTCTGGATGGACAGGGTGAAACAGGTGAGGTCTTGCATGGGGGCGTCTCCTGGGGTTTTGAATGAAATTGGTCTCTAGCGCTTATTTATAAAGCGCTGAAAGCTATGAAAATTGAAGCATGCCGTTGCCGTTCAGTCGCCGCCGCCTCCGCAGCCGCCACCATCGCCGCCTCCGTCGGCGTCAGAGCCTGAGCCGTCTTCCGCTCCGCCGAAATCGTCGCTGCCACCGCTGTAGCTGCCGTCGGAAAAGTGCGTGCCGCAGTATGTGCCGCCGCCGTCGCCTCCGGCCTCGTTCTTGCGGGCGATGTCGGTGCAGTCGGGAACGTAGTGAAAGCCGCCGGCGATGGCCAGTTTGGCGTCCAGCGCGAACAGCAGTGGCAGGCGCGAGGGCCTTTTGGGGTCTATGCCTTCGTCCTTGCAGGCCCAGTACCAGGCACGGCGCAGACCATCGTTGTTGTGGGCCCGGGCGCCCAGCGCCTCGGCGGGTGTGTGGTGCAGAAAGAAGCCCAGGGCGCGGTCGCACCAGGCTTGGTAGGCCTGGGTGTGCAATATGAATTCGTGCCACAGCGCATCCACGGCCCGGGACGGCATGGCGACGAACTGCTTTCGGCAGCGCAGGCAGGCCAGGAAGAACTGGCGCAGGCCGCGCTCGGCCAGCTCGCAGTCTTTAGGGCTCAGGTGGGGGTAGGTTTCGCGCAGTTTGCGCTGCAAGAAGCGAGGCAGGGCAGCTTCGCGCACAAAGCGCTCGCGCACCGCGTTGCTCCACTGGATGATGATGGCTGCGAGCACCACGGTGGCAAGCACAGACAGGCCCCAGTGCCAACGCACGCGCCACAGCCCGGCGAACATGCCCGCAAACACCAGCACCCAGACGCCGGTGGCCAGCAGCAGGCTGCGGTGGCCCCAGCGCAGGAGCAGGTGGTCTATGCGTCCCATGGGTGCGTGATCCCTTGTTGTTTGCTATCTTTGTGGTAGCTATTTGCGCTTGCTAGTAAAGCGCAGGAGGCCGATTTGGCTTGAAAATCCGTTGCGCGGATCTAGCGTTTCTTTTTGCTGCCAAAGATGCCGCCCAGCACGCCGCGCAGGATCTCCTTGCCCACATTGGTGCCCACGGTGCGCACGGCGGACTTCGCCATGGTCTGCACCAGGCCGTCCTTGAGTCCGCCGCGTGGGCCGGTGGTGCCAAAGAGCAGGTCGTTCAGAAAGCTGCCTTCGCCCTCGGGCTTGGCGGCGCTGGTGCCGCTGCTGGTTTTGGTGGCCACGGCCGGTGGAGCGTCGGGGGCGTTTTCGGCCCGGCCCTTGAGCTTTTCGTAGGCGGATTCGCGGTCCACCGCTTTTTCATACACGCCTGCCACCAGCGACTGGGCCATCAATGCCTGGCGCTGCTGCGCCGTGATGGGGCCGAGCTGGCTGCCGGGGGGCAGCACATAGACGCGCTCGGTCACGCTGGGGCGGCCCTTGGCGTCCAGAAAGCTCACCAGCGCTTCGCCCACGGCCAGCTCGGTGATGGCGGCCTCGATGTCCAGCCCCGGCTTGGGCCGCATGGTGGTGGCCGTGGCCTTGACAGCCTTCTGATCGCGCGGGGTGAAGGCACGCAGCGCGTGCTGCACGCGGTTGCCCAACTGGGCCAGCACGCTGTCGGGGATGTCCAGCGGGTTTTGTGTGACGAAATACACCCCCACGCCCTTGGAGCGCACCAGGCGCACCACCAGTTCGATGCGCTCGACCAGGACCTTGGGCGCTTCGTTGAACAGCAGGTGGGCTTCGTCGAAGAAGAACACCAGCTTGGGCTGCTCGGGATCGCCGATTTCGGGCAGCTGCTCGAACAGTTCGGACAGCATCCACAGCAAAAAGGTGGCGTACAGGCGCGGCGAGTTCATCAGCTTGTCGGCCGCCAGAATGTTGACCACGCCCTTGCCGTCCACGGTCTGCATGAAGTCCTGGATGTCGAGCATGGGCTCGCCAAAGAACTGCTCGCCGCCCTGGCTCTCGATCTGCAGCAGCCCGCGCTGGATGGCGCCCACGCTGGCGGCGCTGACGTTGCCGTATTCAGTGGTGAATTCCTTGGCGTTGTCGCCCACGAAGGTGAGCATGGCGCGCAGGTCCTTGAGGTCCAGCAGCAAGAGGCCGTTGTCGTCGGCGATCTTGAAAACCAGGTTGAGCACGCCTGCCTGGGTTTCGTTCAGGTTGAGCATGCGGCCCAGCAGCAGCGGCCCCATGTCCGACACGGTGGCGCGCACCGGGTGGCCCTGTTCGCCAAACACATCCCACAGCGTGGTGGGGCAGGCCAGGGGTGTGGGAAGGGGCAGGCCCCGTTCTTGCAGCGTGGCGGCCAGCTTGCCGCCAATGCTGCCTGTCTGGCTGGCACCGGTGAGGTCGCCCTTCACGTCGGCCATGAACACCGGCACGCCGATGCGCGAGAACTGCTCGGCCAGGGTTTGCAGCGTCACCGTCTTGCCGGTGCCGGTGGCGCCGGTGATGAGCCCGTGGCGGTTGGCCAGGCCGGGGAGCAGGTGGCATTCGATGGTGTCGTGCTTGGCAATCAGTAGGGGTTCGGCCATGGCGGGGTTCCAGAGGTGGAGTCAAAAGTAAAATCGCGACCAGTAGATTAAATCAATACCAAAGGACTTCCCGTGGCAGGACACAGCAAATGGGCGAACATCCAGCACCGCAAGGGGCGGCAGGATGAAAAACGCGGCAAGATCTGGACCCGCATCATTCGCGAAATCACCGTGGCCGCCCGTGCGGGCGGCGGCGACCTGTCGGCCAACCCCCGCCTGCGCCTGGCGGTGGACAAGGCCAAGGCGGCCAACATGCCCGCCGACCGCATCAAATACAACATCGACAAGGCCACGGGCAACGCCGAGGGCCTGACCTACGAAGAAATCCGCTACGAAGGCTACGGCTTTGGCGGCGCGGCCATCATGATCGACACCATGACCGACAACCGCGTGCGCACCGTGGCCGAAGTGCGCCACGCCTTCAGCAAGCACGGCGGCAGCATGGGCACCGAGGGCTCGGTGGTGTTCCAGTTCAAGCACTGCGGCCAGCTGATCTTTGCGCCCGGCACCAATGAGGACCAGATCATGGACGTGGCACTGGAGGCTGGCGCCGAGGACGTCATCACCGGGGACGACGGCGCCATCGAGGTGCTGACGGCCCCGTCTGACTTCGAGGCTGTCAAGAACGCGCTGCAGGCCGCGGGCCTCACGCCCGAGGTGGCCGAAGTGACCATGCGCCCCGAAAACACCATTGAGCTGCAGGGCGACGATGCCGCCCGCATGCAAAAACTGCTGGACGTCCTGGAAGACCTGGACGACACCCAGGCAGTTCACCACAACGCAGCCCTTTGATTGATTGAATCCCCCATGAAAGTACTCGTCATCGGAGGCGGCGGCCGTGAGCACGCCATGGCCTGGAAGCTTGCCCAGTCTCCCAAGGTCACCAAGGTGTATGTGGCGCCCGGCAACGGCGGCACGGCCCTCAGCCCCAAACTGGAAAACCTGGCGCTGGCCGACGCGCAGGCCCTGCGCGCCTGGGCGCAGGAGCAAAAGATCGCGCTCACCGTGGTGGGCCCCGAGGCGCCGCTGGCGGCGGGCGTGGTGGACGAGTTCCGCGCGCACGGCCTGCGCATCTTCGGGCCCACCAAGGCCGCCGCGCAGCTCGAAAGCTCCAAGGCCTTCAGCAAGGCCTTCATGCGCCGCCACGGCATTCCCACGGCCGACTACGACACCTTCACCGACCCCGCAGCCGCCCACGCCTTTGTGGACCGCCTGGGCGCGCCCATCGTCGTCAAGGCCGACGGCCTGGCCGCTGGCAAGGGCGTGGTCGTGGCCATGACACTGCAGGAGGCCCACGACGCCGTGGACTTCATGCTGGTGGACAACAAATACGGCGTGACGCACAACGAAGGTGGCGCGCGCGTGGTCATCGAGGCGTTCCTCGAAGGCGAAGAAGCCAGCTTCATTGTGCTGTGCGACGGCAAGAACGTGCTGGCCCTGGCCACGAGCCAGGACCACAAGCGCCTGAAGGACGGCGACGAAGGCCCCAACACCGGCGGCATGGGCGCGTATTCGCCCGCGCCCGTGGTCACGGCCGATGTGCACGCCCGCGCCATGCGCGAGATCATCCTGCCCACCATCCGTGGCATGGAAAAGGATGGCATTCCGTACACCGGCTTCTTGTACGCGGGCCTGATGATCGACGCCAAGGGCCACCCCAAGACGCTGGAGTTCAACTGCCGCATGGGCGACCCTGAAACCCAGCCCATCCTGATGCGCCTGAAGAGTGACTTCTACGACGTGATGGTCGCCGCCTCCGACGGCAAGCTCGACCAGATGGAGCTGGACTGGGACCGCCGCACCGCTTTAGGCGTGGTGATGGCCGCCCATGGCTACCCCGAGGCCCCGCGCAAGGGCGACGTGATCGCCGGCCTGCCGCAGGACGCCGAGGACGCCGTGGTCTTCCACGCCGGAACGCAGTTGCAAGGCGGCGTGGTCAGCGTGACCGGCGGGCGCGTGCTGTGCGTGACGGCGCTGGCCGACAGCGTCAAGCAGGCGCAGCAGCGTGTCTATGACGTGGCCCGCGGCATCCACTTTGACGGCGCGCAGTACCGCCGCGACATCGGCCACCGCGCCGCGAAGTAAGCCATGGCAGATTTCCGACACTACCTGCTGGACCTGCAGACGCGCATCACCACGGCGCTGGAGACCGTGGAAGGCGAGGGCGGTGCTCGCTTTCTGGCCGACGCCTGGCAAAAGCCGGCAGGCGAAAAGCTGCAAGGCGACGGCATCACCCAGATCCTGGAAAACGGCCGCGTGTTCGAGCGCGCGGGCTGCGGCTTCAGCCACGTGCGCGGCCCGCAGCTGCCGCCCTCGGCCACGCAGCACCGGCCCGAGCTGGCGGGCGCGCCGTTCGAGGCCATGGGCGTGTCGCTGGTGTTTCACCCGCGCAACCCCTACGTGCCCACGGTGCACATGAACGTGCGCATGATTTCTGCAGGCGGCACGGCCTGGTTTGGCGGCGGCATGGACCTGACGCCGTACTACGGCTTCGAGGAAGACGCCGTGCACTTCCACCGCACCTGCCGCGATGCACTCAGCGCTTTTGGCAACGACAAGTACCCGCGCTTCAAGCAGTGGTGCGACGAATATTTCTACCTCAAGCACCGCGACGAGCAGCGCGGCGTGGGCGGCGTGTTCTTTGACGACTTCTCCGAACTGGGCGCGGAACAAAGCCGCGCCATGACCCAATCGGTGGGCGATGCCTTTCTGGCCGCCTACCTGCCCATCGTGGAGCGCCGCCAGGGCATGCCCTATGGCGAGCGCGAGCGCGGTTTCCAACTCTACCGCCGGGGCCGCTACGTGGAGTTCAACCTGGTGTGGGACCGGGGCACGCACTTTGGCCTGCAGTCGGGCGGGCGCACCGAGTCCATCCTGCTGTCCATGCCGCCGCTTGCAGCCTGGTCGTACCAGCGCACCGAGGCCGCAGATTCCGACGAAGCGGCGCTCACACAGCGCTTTCTGGTGCGGCGCGACTGGCTGGCAGGCGCCGAAAAGCTATAATTTCAGTAGCTGCCAGCGCTTGATGTATCTGCCCCAGAGGCCAAAAACACCTAAAACGAGCCGCAGCGCCTTTGCGCAACACCCGGGGCATGCTCCTACTGGTTGTGCGCCGCGATGCTTGCTATATTGATTTCTCCTCCTTCACTGCACGACCTGATGACCACCTCCACCCAATCGGAAACCGCCGCCAAAAAAGACGTTACCAAGCTCCAGCGCGCCATCGTCGATGGCCTGGAGGACGTCAAGGCGCAAGACATTCAGGTCTTCAACACCGAGCACCTCTCGCCGCTGTTTGAAAGAGTGATCGTGGCATCGGGCACCTCCAACCGCCAGACCAAGGCCCTGGCCGCCAGCGTGCGCGATGCGGTCAAGGAAGCGGGCTTTGCCAAGCCCCGCATGGAAGGCGAAGACAACGGCGAATGGATCATCGTGGACTGCGGCGCCGCCGTGGCGCACATCATGCAGCCCGCCATCCGCCAGTACTACCGCCTGGAAGAGCTCTGGGGCGAAACCCCCGTGCGCCTGAAGCTGGGCGCGGCCAAGCCCGTGGCCGCCGTCAAGAAGGCGCCCGCCAAGAAGAAGCCAGCCGCAGCCGAAGTGCCCGCACGCAAGCCCGGCAAGCCCAAGGCCGCTGCGGCCGACACCGCCAAGGCCGCCAAGGCCCCGGCCGCGAAGGCGCCCGCCAAAAAGGCCCCAGCCACCAAGACAGCCCCCGCTGCCAAAAAGGCCCCTGCCGCCAAGAAGCCCGCCGTGAAAACCGTGGTGGTCAAGCCTGCGGCCAAAAAGGCACCGGCCCGCAAGACGGCCGTGGCCAAGCCCGCAGCCAAGAAGCCTGCCGCCAAGAAAGCTCCCGCCCGCAAGAGCAGCTGATGAAGCTGCTCATCGTGGCGGTCGGCCAGCGCGTGCCCGACTGGGCGCAAACCGCCTACGACGACTACGCCAAGCGCTTCCCGCCCGAGCTCAAGATCGAGTTCAAGGCCGTCAAGACCGAACCGCGCGGCTCCAAGACGCTGGAGACGTTGTACGCCGCCGAGCGTGAGCGCATTGAAGCCGCCATCCCCCGCGGCACGCGCGTGGTGGCGCTGGACGAGCGCGGCACCAGCCTCACCACCAAGGCCCTGGCCGAGCGCCTCAAGGGCTGGCAGCTGGGCGGCGACGATGTGGCCCTGGTCATCGGCGGCCCCGACGGGCTGGACCCGGCCTTTCGCCAGGCCGCGCACGAGCGCATCCGCCTGTCCGACCTGACCCTGCCGCACGCCATGGTGCGCGTGCTGCTCATCGAGCAGCTGTACCGCGCCTGGTCGGTGAATGCGGGGCATCCGTACCACCGCGAGTAACTATTGTTTTTATAGCTGCCAGCGCTTGACTGGTATGCGCTGGAGGCCAATTTGACTCAAAGATTTATCTACCTGGCCTCGCAAAGTCCGCGCCGCCGCCAGCTGCTGGAGCAACTGGGCGTGCCGCACGAGCTGCTGCTGCCCGGCCCCGAGGAAGACAGCGAAGCCATCGAGGCCGTGTTGCCCGGCGAGGCACCCACGGCCTACGTGGAGCGCGTGACCGGCCTCAAGCTCGAGGCCGCCGTGGCCCGGCGCGTGGCGCGCGGCCTGCCCGATGCGCCCATCCTGTGCTCCGACACCACTGTGGCGCTGGGCGGCACGATCTACGGCAAGCCCGACGACCCCGCGCACGCCGCCCGCATGCTGGCCGCGCTGGCCGGGCACGAGCACCGCGTGCTTACCGCCGTGGCGCTGCAGGTGGGCGCCAAGCGCGTGTCGGCCCTGTCCGTGTCGCGCGTCACCTTTGCCGCCATGACCGCCGCGCAGATCGACGCCTACGTTGCCACCGGCGAGCCGCTGGGCAAGGCGGGGGCCTATGGCATCCAGGGCCGGGCGGCGGCGTATGTCGAGCACCTTTCGGGCAGCTATTCAGGCATCATGGGCCTGCCCATGTACGAGACAGCGCAGCTCCTGCGCGCCGCTGGGTTCCTGATCTGAAAGAACCATGCAACAAGATATTCTGATCAACTGGTCGCCCCAGGAAACGCGCGTGGCCGTGGTGGAGCACGGTGCCGTGCAGGAGATGCATATCGAGCGCGCGCTGGAGCGCGGCCTGGTGGGCAACGTCTATCTGGGCAAGGTCTCGCGCGTGCTGCCAGGCATGCAGTCGGCCTTCATCGACATCGGCCTGGAGCGCGCGGCGTTCTTGCATGTGGCCGATGTCTGGCAGCGCCAGCCCGACGGCGAACCCCCGGCCTTTGCGCGCAAGAATGAACCCCAGGTGCCCATCGAGAAGCAGGTGTTCGAGGGCCAGGCGCTGTTGGTGCAGGTCATCAAGGACCCCATAGGCAGCAAGGGCGCGCGCCTGTCCACGCAGATCAGCATCGCCGGTCGCCTGCTGGTTTTTTTGCCGCAGGACGACCATGTGGGCGTGTCGCAGAAGATTCCTGGTGCCGAGCGCGACGCACTGCGCGCGCGCCTGCAGGCGCTGGTGGGTGACAAGTCCACGGGCGGCGGTGGCGGCTTCATTCTGCGCACCAATGGTGAAGACTCCACCGACGCCGAACTGGCCGAGGACATCGCCTACCTGCGCAAGACCTGGGCGCGCATCAAGGAAGCCTCGCTCAAGCTGCCCCCCATGTCGCTTTTGCACCAGGATCTGGACTTGCTGCAGCGCGTGCTGCGCGACCTGGTGGGCGAGCACACGCAGACCATCCGGCTCGATTCGCTGGAGCAATTCCAGCGCCTGCGCGCGTTTGGGCAGGAGTTCATGCCCGCCGCCGTGCCCAAGCTGCAGCATTACCGTGGCGAGCGCCCTATCTTCGACCTGTATTCCATCGACGAAGAGGTGGCGCGCGCCCTGGGCCGCCGGGTGGATCTGAAGTCGGGCGGCTACCTCATCGTGGACCAGACCGAGGCGCTCACCACCATCGACGTGAACACCGGCGGTTATGTGGGTGCGCGCAATTTTGACGACACCATCTTCAAGACCAACCTGGAGGCCGCGGGCGCCATCGCGCGCCAGCTGCGGCTGCGCAATCTGGGCGGCATCATCATCGCGGACTTCATTGACATGGTGCAGCCGGGCCACCAGGAGGCCGTGCTGACCGAGTTCAAGAAACAGCTCGCGCGTGACCGCGTGAAGACCATGGCCGGAGGTTTTTCGCAGCTGGGCCTGGTGGAGATGACGCGCAAGCGCACCCGCGAGTCCCTGGCCCACATGCTGTGCGAGCCCTGCGAGGCCTGCCATGGCAAGGGCAGTGTGAAAACCGCGCGCAGCGTGTGCTACGACATCCTGCGCGAGATCCTGCGCGAAGCCCGCCAGTTCAACCCGCGCGAGTTTCGCGTGGTGGCCTCGCCACGGGTGGTGGAGCTGTTTCTGGACGAGGAAAGCCAGCACCTGGCGGGCCTCTCGGACTTCATCGGCAAACCCATCTCGCTGCAGGCCGAGAGCGCGGTGGGGCAGGAGCAGTACGACATCGTGTTGCTGTAGCGCCCCAGCCCGGGGTCAAAGCGCCCGCGTCAGGCTTCGATCTGCATTGCCGGGCGCGCCTGCACCCGCGCCAGCCAGGCCTGCACATGCGGGTGCGCTTTCACGGGCGCGCCCAGGTACACGCTGTAGCCCAGCACGGACCCGACCACCAGGTCCACCAGCGAGTAGTTGGCACCCAGCATCCAGGGCTGCGTTGCCAGCCGCGCATCCAGCACCGCCAGCAGGTCGTTCAGCCCTACCATGGCAGCCTGTGCGTGCACGGCGCTGCGCAAGGCTTCGTCGCCCTGCGTGGCCACCTGCAGGCGCACCAGCACCGCGCCGTAGGTCACATACGACCAGGCGCACCATGACAGCGCCTGCAACGCCTCGGGTGTGCCCGCTGCGGGCCACAGCCCGCGCTCGACGCCAAAGCGATGGCCGAGCCACAGATGGATGGCCAGGGCCTCGAACATGGGGGCGCCATCCACCGTCAGGGTGGGGACCTTGCCGTTGGGATTGAGGGCCAGGTAGTCGGGGCGGCGCTGTTCGCCGGTGCGGATGTCGATCTTCACGCGCTCATGCGGTACGCCCAGCTCAGCCAGCGCGCAGGCAATGGGTGTGGCGCTGGACATGGGGTGCCAGTACAGGACGATGGACATGGGAGAACTCCTTGGGTGTGGTTGAAGAAAAGGTGTTCTCACTGTAAGAACCATTGCGGACAATTTCAGTCCTCAATAGAACCTACAGTGCCCACATGCTCAGTTCATCGACCCGTCTGTTGCGCCTGCTTTCGCTGCTGCAGACACGTGCCCACTGGATGGGCCAGGACCTTGCCGATCGCCTGGAAGTGCACCCCCGCACCCTGCGGCGCGACATCGACCGGCTGCGTCAGCTGGGCTACCCGGTGCAGGCCAGCAGTGGCGTGGCAGGGGGCTATGTCTTTCGCGCCGGGCAGGCCCTGCCGCCGCTGCTTCTGGATGACGAGGAAGCCCTGGCCGTGTCGATTGCGTTGCGCACGGCCACGGCGGGTGCGGTAGGCGGCATTGAAGAACCCGCACTGCGCGCGCTGGTCAAGCTGGAACAGGCCATGCCCACCCGCCTGCGCAAGCGCGTGGATGCGCTGCGCTCGGCCATCCTGCCGCTGGACCGTACGGGGCCGGTGGTGGAGGCCTCGGTATTCGCCACGCTCGCGTTGGCCTGCCGCGACCAGATGCGCACCGAGTTCGGCTACAAGGACGGCCAGGGCCGCAGCGCGCAGCGCTCGGTAGAGCCGCAGGGCGTGGTGCACACCGGCCAGCGCTGGTATCTGGTGGCGTGGGACAGGGTGCGCAGCGACTGGCGCACATTTCGCATCGACCGCATCGTGGGCGAGCTGCAGGTGGGCGCGCATTTCGCGCCCCGGGCCTCGCCCGATGGCGGCGATTTGAAGGACTATGTGTCGCGCTCCATCTCTGCGCCGCACCAGGCCGAACAGGCGCGCGTGGTGCTGCACGCGCCCTACGCCGTGATGTCGCGCCGCATCCCGGAGGCCGTTGGCATGGTGTCCGCCCTGGACCAGGGGCAGCGCTGCCAACTGGAGTGCGCAGCCAGTGACTCGCTGGTGTACTGGCTGATGGCCTTTGACATTGAGTTCGAGGTGCTGGCGCCCGCGTCGCTGAAGGAGCGGCTGCGGGTGGCGGGGGAGCGGGCGCTGCGGTGCGCGTCGTGACGATCCGCTCCTGGCGCCCCGGGAGCAGGGTGAATAACAGGGTGTTGGTCAGCGTGACGATCACGCGCGACTTGTTGGCATGGCCGAAGAAGGCCTTCTTGTTGGCGCCCACCACGGCCGCGCCCAGCGACAGCGTGTGAAGGGCAGACCGCGTCGCGCCCGCCCTGGCAGCCCAGGCGCTGCATTTGAACTGCGCCACCCTGGTGCTGGGGCGTCCCGCCGTGCGGGCCGGTTGGCGCTAGCTGGTCGCTGCCCAGGGCCTTGCGCGCGAACTGGCCGAGCTGGCGCCTTCGCTGGACATCGTCGAGGCAGCGCATGCGGACAGCTCGCGGCGCCTGCCGCGCAGGCTGTGGAGCCGCATCGGCTCGGAGGACGGCGAAGCGGGTGAGCCTGGTGCGGGGCGGCTCCGGTGGCAAGGGTTCCTGTGGGCGCTGGGCGCCAGCGTTGCCGTCACTGCGCTGGCAACGCCGCTGAGTGGCTGGCTGGAGCTGACCAACATCGTGATGCTCTACCTGGTGGGTGTCGTCGCGGTGGCCATGCGCTTTGGCCGCGCGCCTGCTGCGATGGCGGCGCTGATGAACGTGCTGGCGTTTGACTTTTTCTTCGTGTCGCCGCGCCTGTCGTTTGCGGTGAGCGACGTGCAGTACATCGTCACTTTTGCCGTGATGCTGGGGGTAGGTCTCCTGGTGGCGCTGCTCACGGCGGGGTTGCGGTTTGCAGCCTGTGTGTCGATCAGCCGGGAGCGGCGGGCCCAGTCGCTGTTTGAGCTGACACGCGAGTTGTCGGCGGCGTTGGAGACCCGCCAGGTCATCGAGATTGGCACGGCGGCCGTGCAGGGGTATTTTGGGGGTCGGGCCGTGGTGATGGCGCTGGATGCGTCGGACTGCCTTCAGTACCAGGACGAATTGCCTGTGGGCCTCGACAGAAGCGTGGCGGACTGGACGCTGCGCCAGGGCCAGAGTGCGGGCCTGGCCACCAACACCCTGGCTGCGCAGACCTGGCGCTATGTGCCGCTGAAGGCCCCCATGCGCGTGCGTGGCGTATTGGCGTTGGAGCCCGCACAACCCCGCTGGCTGCTGATTCCCGAGCAGTCGCAGCAGCTGGACACCCTGGCCCGGCAAATTGCCATTGCCCTGGAACGTGTGCACTACGTGAACATTGCGCAGCAGGCGGTGGTGGACATGGAGTCGGAGCGGCTGCGCAATGCCTTGCTGGGGGCGGTGCGGAATTCACGGTCACCCTGGCGCGGCGAGCGCCTTCGCCCGTTTTGGGCCTTGCAGAGATGGAGCGGGGCGTTGTGGCCCCCTGAAGATGGCAATGCAGACACGTACCGTCTTGGTGGTCGAGGACGAGCCACAAATCAGGCGCTTTGTGCGCAGCGCGCTGGAGGCAGAGGGCTGGCAGGTGCACGAGGCAGGCACCTTGCGCGAGGGGCTGTCCGCTGCGGGCACACGCCGCCCCGACCTGCTGGTGCTGGACCTGGGGCTGCCCGATGGTGACGGGGTGGAACTGATCCGCGATGTCCGGGGCTGGTCCGCCGTGCCCATCATCTTGTTGTCCGCGCGCACCGAGGAGACCGAGAAAATCGCCGCACTCGACGCCGGTGCGGACGACTACCTCACCAAACCCTTCGGCACGGGCGAACTGCTGGCACGGGTGCGGGCCAACCTGCGCAGGCCCCGCGCCGCCAGCGGCAACGGGCTGGCCATGGAGGTGGCGGAGCCCCTGTTCCATTTTGGCGATGTCGAGGTGGACCGCAGCGCAAGGCGGGCGTGCAGGTGCATCTGACCCCCACCGAGTACCGCATGCTGATGGTACTGGTGACCAACGCGGGGCGGGTCATCACGCAAAAACAATTGCTGCGCGAGGTGTGGGGGCCCATGCGGTCGGACCAGAGCCACTATCTGCGCATCTACATGGGCCACCTGCGGCAAAAGCTCGAAGCCGACCCGGCCCAGCCGCGCCACCTGCTCACCGAAACCGGGGTAGGCTACCGGCTACCGGCTACCGGCTGCCGGCTAGCGGTGTAGCCGTGCAGTGGCAGCGAGGTAAATTGCTACATTGTTTGTAGCTTTCAGCGCTTGATGGATAAGCGCTGGAGGCTTATTTTGCTCAAAGCTTGCGCAGCCGCTCCAGCGCGGCACGCAGGGTTTCGTCCTTCTTGGCAAAGCAGAACCGCACCACGCGCTGATCGAAGCCGTCGCCATAAAACGCCGACAGCGGGATCGCCGCCACGCCCACCTCGCGCGTGAGCCATTGGCAGAAATCGGCTTCGTTCAGGTCGCTCACCGCCGAGATGTCCACGCACTGGAAATAGCTGCCGGTGCTGGGCAGCAGCTTCAGGCGCGAACCCGCCAGGCCTTCGCGGAACAGGTCGCGCTTGGCCTGGTAGAAGGCGGGCAGCTGCAGGTACGGTGCGGGGTCTTGCAGGTAGGCGGCCAGCCCGTATTGCATGGGCGTATTGACGGTGAACACGTTGAACTGGTGCACCTTGCGGAACTCGGCGGTCAGGGCGGCGGGCGCGGCCACGGTGCCGATCTTCCAGCCCGTGACGTGGAAGGTCTTGCCAAAGCTCGACACGATGAAGGCGCGGTCGGCCAGGCCTGGAAAGCGGGCGGCGCTTTGGTGCTCGGCACCGTCGAAGACCATGTGCTCGTACACCTCGTCGCTGATGAGCAGGATGTTGGTGGGGGCGAGCAGGTCTTCGAGCTGGCGCATCTCCTCGGCCGTCCAGATGGTGGCGCTGGGGTTGTGCGGGCTGTTGATGAGGATGGCGCGGGTGCGGGGCGTGATGGCCGCGCTGATCTTCGCAAAGTCAGGGCGGAAGGTGCCGGGCGTGAGCGGCACGCGCACGGCCTTGCCACCGGCCAACTCGATGTTGGGCACATAGCTGTCGTAGCAGGGGTCGAGCACGATCACTTCATCCCCGGGGTGCACGATGG
>DAIQRN010000512.1:0-2046 GCA_036786185.1 Acidovorax sp.
GACCTCCAAGGAGATCGGCCGCACGCTGGAGATCAGCCACCGCACGGTGGAGATTTACCGGGCGCGCCTGATGCGCAAGTACAACGCCTCCACGGCGGCGGACCTGGTTCAAAAGCTCCTGGTGGGAAGCTAAGGCAACGCTGAACCAGGGCGCGCGCCATCGCGGCGACTTATTCAGCGCCGCCCAGGGCCCCTAGGCCTTCGCATCCACCACCTCGCCAGCGGTGCGAAACGCCTCTACCGCCGCAGGCAGGCCGCAGTAGATGCTGGCGTGCAGCAGCACCTCCTGAATTTCCTGCACCGTCGCGCCATTGTTCAGCGCTCCGCGGACATGGCCCTTCAGTTCATGCTGCCTGCCCAGAGCCACCAGAAAGGCCACGGTGATCAGGCTGCGCGTCTTCGGCTCCAGGCCCGGGCGCTGCCACACATCGCCCCAGGCGTTGCGGGTGATGAACTCCTGAATCGGCTGGCTGAACGGCGTGGCGCCATCCAGTGCCCGCGCCACAAAGTCTTCGCCCATCACGGCCTTGCGCTGTGTCAATCCTGCGTCGTACTGGGCCTGCTGGTGAATATCCATGCCGGTTGTCCTCCTTGAAAAAAACGCCATCATGGCGTAAACCTGCAAGAACAACGGGGCTGGCTATCGGGACCATGCAGAAATACGATGGTCAAAGACTTGCTCAATAAATAGCAAAAACAAATAATACTTTCGTTGTCGATAATTTTGATCTATTAAAAACCTGCCGCCAACACCTTCTTCTGTTTGACCACCACCCGATGAAAGGGACAACGCCATGACCAAACTCACTACCGCCGCAGGCGCGCCAGTTGCCAACAACCAGGACGCGCTGACCGCCGGGCCGCGCGGCCCCATGCTGTTGCAGGACGTGTGGCATCTGGAAAAGATGGCACACTTCAATCGCGAAGTCATCCCCGAGCGCCGCATGCACGCCAAGGGCTCGGGCGCCTTCGGCACCTTCACCGTCACGAACGACATCACGCGCTATACCCGGGCCAACATCTTCTCGGCTGTGGGCAAGAAGACCGAAATGTTTGCCCGCTTCTCCACCGTGGCGGGCGAGCGCGGAGCCGCCGATGCCGAGCGCGACATCCGTGGCTTTGCGCTGAAGTTCTACACCGAGGAAGGCAACTGGGACCTGGTGGGCAACAACACGCCCGTGTTCTTCTTTCGCGACCCGCTCAAGTTCCCGGACCTGAACAAGGCCGTCAAGCGCGACCCCTACACCAACATGCGCAGCGCCGAAAGCAACTGGGACTTCTGGACCAGCCTGCCCGAGGCACTGCACCAGATCACCATTGTGATGAGCGACCGGGGCATTCCGCGCGGCTACCGCCACATGCACGGCTTTGGCTCGCACACCTACAGCTTCATCAACGCCGCCAACGAGCGCTTCTGGGTCAAGTTTCACTTTGTCAGCCAGCAGGGCATCGAAAACCTGTCGGACGCCGAAGCCGCTGCCGTGGTGGCCAGCGACCGTGAAAGCTCGCAGCGCGACCTGCTGGACGCCATTGACCGCAACGACTTCCCCCGCTGGAAGCTGTGCGTGCAGATCATGCCCGAGGCTGATGCCGCCACCTACCGCTTCCACCCCTTCGACCTGACCAAGGTCTGGAGCAAGAAGGACTACCCGTTGATCGAAGTGGGCATCGTCGAGCTCAACCGCAACGCCCCCAACTACCACGCCGACGTGGAGCAAGCCTCGTTCACGCCCGCCAACATGGTGCCCGGCATCGGCCCATCGCCAGACCGCATGCTGCAGTCGCGCCTGTTCTCGTATGGCGACGCGGCCCGCTACCGCCTGGGCGTCAACCACCACTCCATCCCCGTCAACGCGCCGCGCTGCCCCGTGCACAGCTACCACCGCGACGGCGCGATGCGCGTGGACGGCAACCACGGCGGCACGATTGCGTACGAGCCCAACACCAAGGGCCAGTGGCAAGAGCAGCCCGCCTACGCCGAGCCGCCCCTGGCCCTGCACGGCGCCGCCGACCGCTGGGACTACCGCGCCGACGACAACGACTACT
>DAIQRN010000083.1:0-8767 GCA_036786185.1 Acidovorax sp.
CATCATCCAGCGGTCCTGCTCGCCCTTGAGGCTGGCCAGCACCTTGGCAAACCCGCCGTCTTTCACATCCACGTCAGGCGCACCGTCGCGCATGAAAGGCTTGCCGTACATCAGCATGGCCTCCAATGTGCCGTCTGTACCCTTGGACATACGGGCCTGCACGTAAGCGTTTTGGTCAAGCTGCTTGATGGCGGCGAACTGGTCAACCAGGCCTTGCCGCAGCTTGAGGCCCAGGTTCGACTTGATGGCGTCCATGCGCTCGCGCACCGTGGGCACCGCCTTCACGCCCGCCACGTTCTTGTAAGCCTTCTCCTGGTCGGGCGTCATGTCGCCCATGCTGCTGGCGATGCTTGCGGCGGTAGTGCGGCTGAACATCGTTGGAGGGTTTTCATCTACCGCTGCCGAGTCTTTGGCCTGACCACGCCGGTAGCCAGCAAGATGCTTCTCCGATAGAATCTTGTGGCGCCCCTGTGATAGGGCAGCTTGCTTGGGGAATTGGCCCCCTCCACGCTGCCAGATTTCAGGGGCGTTTTTCGTGTCTGCGTACTTCATCGCTCCGCTTGAGGCCAAGTAGCTCGCGGGAGGCAGGCCCCCAGTGGTTTTTGCATAAACGGTCACCAACAGGCTCTCAGCTGCCACCGCAGGAGCGGGCTTCGATCCTGCTGGATTGGGCTTCGACTCAATGACCATCATCACCGGATAGCCTGCCAACGTCTCAGGAGCAATCACGGTCAAGCGGGTGGGGTGACGTGCATCGGTGTATGCGGCTGCTGGGTTCTCAATCCACTCTGGAACCTTCTTCCAGGCCGATGCGGTCATCTCAGGATGATTTGTCAGCCCATCACGCAGGTGGGATTCATTCAAAATCAGTGGCACCTTTGGGTAGCCGAGCAAGCCCATGATGTCCGACGAGTCCAGGATGCGTGTTCCAGCCTTGGCCTTTTCCCCCTTGAAAAGCGCATCAATTCGAGCCTCGTAGGCAGTCTTGATGGACTCAGTGCGGCTGAACGCTGGACTATCCGACGCAACGAACTCCGAAGGATTCCCCATCTCCTGCGCCTGGTAGGCCCATTCCTGCGCGATGATCTCCCGCACCGCGTCCACATCGGTGACCAGCGAATCAGCCTTGAACCGGCTCAGGCCCTGCATAGCCTTGGTGGCCACCTCCATGAACTTGTAAGCCACCTGCCGGAACAGGCTTTGGTCGTTCTTGGCCATTTCACGCCAGAACTTTGGGTCCAGCCACATTGCCCCATTCAGGTCGGCCAGAACCTCTTCCTCGGCATGGGCCATCGAAGTGTTACGGCCACCATTGGCATCTTCCCACCGGCGCTTTGCATCGACCACCCCGTCTTTGAGATAGGGGCGAATGCGCTCCGCGAGCGCCTGGTAGATGTCTGGCGACGACTGTTTGAAGCTGTGCAGTACCTCGTGGCCAATCAGCCCGATTTCGGGGTGATCGGCGGACGCACTGACAAAGGCATCACCTCCGACCGCAACGCCATGGAAGTCCGGGTTGGGCTGGATGAAGGTGACGTTGTAGCCAAGGGTGCGCGCAATGCTTCGTCCCCATGCCATTGCTGGAGTAGGGGCGTCAGACAGTACCGCTGCCGGGGTGACGTTGTTGTACTTTTTGAGGGCTCTGTTGAGTTTATCGATTCGCTGTTGGGCATCCTGCAACTCCTGGGCTGTGTAGGCCTGGGCCTTGGGCGCCAGCAGCCAGCCACCATTATCCGCCTGGACTGCGCTTGCCCCATGTTTTGCGGCGGCCAATGTGGCCTGCAGTTTGTGCGGGTAGGGATTGGGATGCGTGGCTTGGTTGAACATCACCACGGCATCCTGCGCAGTCAGGCCGGTGGTGGCGCGGCTGAACATCACCGCATCCCCCATCTCGCCCAGCCCAAACAACCTCTGTCGGCTGCTCAGGGCGCCCGCGTCCTTCAGCGCCTGCGCAACTGCCTCGCCAGTGCTCCCCTTGGGCACCGTGACCGGCTCTCCGGTGTCATAGTTCACGGCCTCATACTTGCCCACGTACACCGTGCCATCGCGCACTGTCACAGGGTCGGCACTGCCCGGCGCAATGCCAACCCGCAGACCGGTTTCAGTGGAATCTTTTGCACGTTCCGCCCGGCGCTTCGCCGACTTTGCGGCCTCTCGTTCCTTTGCCCCGTCCTCCTGGGCCTTGCGGGCACCTCCGATTTTCGCGCCTGCATCTTCGATGGGGGCGCTGGTTGTTGCGGGCGCTGCTGGTTTTGCAGTGCTCTTTGGCGCTTCAATCGCCTGCTCCACAAACCCATCTGCCACGGCTTTGGCCATGCCCACTTCCTCAGCCAGCTTCTTGGCTTGCGCCAGCATCCCGAACGTCTTGTCCTCGCCATCCACCATCCAGGCGGTCGCGCTGCGGTCGCCCTTGGAAACCTTGGCAACGATCATCCGCCCGCGCTTGGCGTCCTTGTCGGCCTGCGATTCGTAGAACGTCAGTGCGTGGGTTTTGACGCCATCCTTTTGACCCAGGTCTTCCCAGGCCATCAGGGACTTGGCTTCGGCTGGGGTCAGCTTGGGCGTGTCGGGTTGCGCTGCGGGGGCAGTCGGGGGTACACTGTCAGCACCGTTTTGGCCCTTGGGATAAGGGGGGCTGCCTTCATCGGCAGTTGACGCGCTGGGCCCGGCGCGATCCCAAAGCGGTTCCTCGTTTTTGAACTGGTCGCGCCGAATCGGCGTTGCCGTCTTGATGTCGTAAAAGTCGCCATCCGCAGACGGCTCCAGCGACACAATCAACATGCCGCGCGCTTGGTCATCCAGCACCACATCCAATGCGGCGCCTCGCCCCTTATAGATTTTCGTGAACCCGCTCGCCACCTGGGAAACGAAGTCCTGCGTGCTATTGAACCCAAGCGCTGCAAAATCCTTGGCATGCCGATTCTCAATGTGCACCAGCCCCTGCGTTTCATCTCCACGGCGAAGGCGAATCTTCCCGGCCTGGCGCCGCATGGCCTTGCCCATCTCTGGCGTGATCTCTCCGTAGTCCAGTCCGCCATCGGGGGCGGGGATGAAGTCTTGCTGTGACTGCTGCTCCGCTGCATCACCAAGCCGCCCCTCTACATCCGCCTGCAGCGCCCGCTTCACATCGTCGGCCAGCACCGCGCCCACCTCATCGGCAGCAGCCTGAACGTTCACCTTCGGGTCGGCCATGGCGGCCTTGATCCGCGCCTTGCCAGCAGGCACCTTCACACCCATCGTCGGCAGGAACCGGGCTGCGATCTTCTGCACCTCCTGCGCCGTCATGGCGTCGATGCGCTCACCGATGGCGGTTGCGGCCTGCTGCCGGGCTGCGGTAACGTCTGCGCGGCTGAGCGGCTTCGCTACGGGCGCATCAGCAGTCATGCGCGCAAGCGAACGCGCCTGCTGCCCCTCGGCGTTGGCAAACCCCTGGTTGACATCGGCCATGGCCCTGCCTGCCAGCTCGTTGGCCTTGTCTTCGGTGTTGAAGGAGCGCGCATCTTGTGTCAGTGTGTCCTGCATGGTGGTCAGCGACCCGCGCCGATCCAGCATCCAGGTGCGATCCTGCTGCGACTGGTCGTAGGCCGTGCGGGCAGAGTCCAGGCCAAACTGCAGCTGCTCTTTTTGCAGCGGCTGGATTTCCTCAGACTGCTGCATGACGCGCTTGATAACGTCATCCTGAATGCCCATCGAACGAATCTGCGCCTCAACCAGGCGTGGATCTGGTGCTGGCGCGTTACTTGATTTGGACCCCATGGTCAGTTCTCCAGAAAGCGGCAGTTTTCACGCCACATGACATACAAAATCACATCCCCACCATCAGGCGCAGCCCCTCGCAAGCGGGCTTCTTCGATGTATCCAAGGTGTTCGTTCAGGCGCCGTGCATCGGTGTTGCTCTCGTTGACGTAGCCACTCAAGCGGCTCACGCCACACACCTTAAACGGATATGCAAACCCAGCACGCAGGAAATCGCGGGTCATCCAGCGGCGGCCAGGCAGGCCAGCCAGGTGCACCCAAATGTTTTGCCCATTGAACCCCTCGTAGATGGCTGCAGCCACCAGGTCGCCGTGCTTGCGCAGCCCAATGCAGCGCATGCCATCGGCGCGGGCAAGGCCTGGTATCAGGGACTGCGCAAAGGGCAGAACCAGGTCCAGGTCGTAATCAAAGGACTGGGATGGAGCAGACACAGATTCCCCGTGGCAGGCCAACTGCAGGCCTTCGGGTTACTGTGTCCGAGGAATGGTCGGAGTCAACGTCAGCCAGGAGCCACCGGCCACACGATGCTGAACGGGCCCGGCTGCGTCGTGATGTCACGCAGCGCCTGGCGGTAGGTGGCCCACCGGCGACTGGTTTCCGCTGGCACATCGGGCAACTGCGTCCAGTCTGTGGATTTAAGCAGGGCATCCCGCTCGGCGCGCACAGCAGCCCAGGCAGTAGCCTCGTCCCGGCGATCAGCCCATTGGCGGGCTTCCCAATCCCAGGAGTGCCAAGGCGATGGGGACTTTGACTGCTCCACCTCCACGCGCCCTTGGGTGACCCGCACAGGAAACCCCTGGTTGATGACCTCAAACATAAACGGCACAGCCTCGTCATCCAGCTTGACCCAATCGGCCTGCGGGGACTCTGTGCGCAGAATTTGAACGCCGCCCGACTGCTCAAAAAGGTAGTAGTTGCTCATCAGAACATCCAGATTTTGATATTGCCAATCGTGCCGGTGTACGGCGTGTTTGTTGTCATATCCCACGCCTTAATGGAGAACGTGCAGGTAGTCGATGTGTTGTTGACCCACGACACAGTTGCAATCACGTTGTCGAAAACGTAAATGGCATATGACCAGAGTGGTGTGGATACGGCCGATGTCGTTACCAGCGTCACAGTCAGGTATCCCGATGTGATAGCAATTGACGACCCGATGTAGGCCCCGATTGGTCGAACCACCACCTTGCTCGTGCTGATCGTGTCTGCGTACAGTGTGCCGGTGATGACCGCATTGCCGTCGATATACAGCGTAGCCGCCCCCCAGCTCAATCCGCTGTGAACCCACGTTTGCGACCACTTGGCCGTCTGGTTGTGCAGTGTCAGTGCATCGCCTACCTTGGGCGCCCGACCCGCATTGGAGGTGAACAGGGAGTTGCGCGATGCTTCGCTGACTGCCCCCGCAGAGGCAGCCGTGCTGGAAGCCGTGACGCTGGCCGCCCCGTCCAGGCCATTTGTTCCAGGGGCACCAGATGGTCCTTGAAATAGCGACCACTCGTAGTCAGCGGGGTTCGTGCTTTCCGTTGGTGTGGACTTGTTGTAGGCAATGCCGATGTAGGCGCGGCTCCCAGGCGCCCCCGTGGTGAAGTCCACGGTTCCGCTGCTATTGTTCGCGTAGGCTATCCAGCTGTAGGTGGCTGGACCTTGGGCCCCGGCGACACCGGCAATCGACTTGGTGAGCGTGAATACCTTGTCGATCACCCCCTCTGGTAGCGTCGCCCGCAGTGTGACCGTGCCCTTGCTGGGACTGCCCACTTTGCATTCTTTGACCCACCCCCTTTTTCCGCTTGCGTAGGTGCGCCAGTGTCCGCGCCGGTCGTGCAGCCTGGGGCTGGCATGGGTGCCGCCCTTTGGTGGCCCCGGCTCTGGTGGCGGGGCGATAACGACCGTGTGCCAGTCAAAAAGCGCGGGCGGCTTGCCTTTGGCGCGGCGTTTGCTGTTAATTAGAGAGGGTCGTTCTTTGGCTCGATAGGCTGTGGTGCCCGGCGTGAGGCTGGCAAGCCAGTTCCCTATGGCTGCCAGTACGCCGCGCGCTGCCTCGGTGCCCTGTGGATTTTCATCAATCAAGGCAATGCGCAGCCCTTCGTCGGTGCGCGCGTAGGCGTGGCTGACCCTGTGGAATTCGCCCGCGCAGTCCTCGCAAAGTGGGGCACACCACAGCCAGTTGTGCGGGAGCCGCTGAGCGATAAAGAGCTTGCCAGCATCGCAAAAGTTGGCGCCATAGCCACCGATGCAAGCGGCAAAGTCGCGATTTGGCCAGCTCTATACCGGAACCAAATGGTAGAACGGTTTGAGCGCGGATGGCGTGAGGCAGAAAAGCATTACGGCATCACGCAGAAGGGCGGCAGCTAATGTCACGCAGAGCCCGAAGCCGCCGCGACAAGCGAGCGCCCATACCTGATTTTGACGATCCACAGCCCCGCCACTGAGCGGGGTTTTTCATTGGGTAAAGGCAATGCGTCCAAAAGCAAAAAGCGACCTTAGTGTTGCGCAGGTCTTGTCGGAAGTCCGGTACAACCCCGAAACGGGAGAGTTCACGAAAACTGCGGACGGGAGTCGAGCGTCACAGTACAAGCTGAAACACGGTCACATTCTGGTTTGCCTGTCGTATGGCAGGTACTCAGCTCACAGACTCGCATGGTTGATCCACTACGGGGAATGGCCATGCGGCGATATCGACCACCGTAATGGTGATCCGACAGATAACCGCATTCAAAACCTGCGGTCAGTGAGTCATGCAGTCAACCTGCAGAACCAGCGGGCTCCGCACAGAAACAATCGTGGTGGGTTTCTGGGCGCGTACTTTGACTCAACTCGCGCGCGGCCAAAGAAGTGGAAGGCTCAGCTTTCCGTGTCGGGCAGAACAAAGTCCATTGGCTGGTTCCTCACGGGCGAGGAAGCGCACGCCGCGTATGTTGAGGCAAAGCGGAAGTTACACGAAGGGTGCACCTTGTGACCACCCCGCCCGACTGGCCCGCAGCAGACGCGGCCTACCAGCAGCACCACACCGCCTGCCCCCAATGCCGAGCGGCCGGCACAAGCCCAAACACCCAGCAGCGCTGCCCAGATGGGGCGCAGCTCTGGGGCCCCTATCAACAGGCGGGTGATCCGCCGCATTTCGTCTGGCTGCGCAAGCGGCCGGGGAGAGGACACGATGACACCGAGCGCGCACCAAATCGACCTTCTGCATCACACGCTCGGACTGAGCGTTCACCGCCGCGATCCGTACCGCAACCACTTCGTGGCGGGGCGCGGCCACAGCGATCAGCCTGACCTGGAAGCGCTGGTGAGCATGGGACTGATGGGCCGCAGCCCAACACCGAAGTTCTGCGACCCAGAAGTCGAGGTGTTTCACGTCACCGAAGGAGGCAAGGCACTGGCGCTACGCGAGCTGCCCGCCCCACCCGATCCGCAAAAGCAGACGCAACACCGCCAGTGGCTGGATGCGGACACGGGGCACACGTTCGGCGAATGGCTTTGTGGCCATCCTTGCCGCGCAGCTCAAACCACCGGCAGCAGGCTTCATGGCGCAAGTCGTGCTCCTTCATGTCGGGCAGCTCCACATGGCGGAATAGACTGCGAAACCGTGAGGCCAGCTGGTTGGTGGTGCGCTTCATGGTGTCCTTGTCGCCATCCCAGTAGCCGAACACCAGGCCCACGCGGTCCGTGCACCAGGCGCGCAGCTCGGCCGCAATGCCGGGTTTCAAGGGAACCGTGCGCGGCTTGGCCGAACCACGGTGCCCCTTGGAGCCTTCCACGTTGATAAAGCCACGGGCAAAGTCGATTTGGGAAACGCGCAGGGTGTACGCCTCTTTCATGCGCAGGCCGGTATCGAGCACCAGCCGCAGGAACATTTTTGCCTCGGGGTCGGGCGCCAGGGCGCGCAACTTGCCCGGCAGCTTGACGCCATCCAGTGCCTGCAGCAGTAGCGATTCTTCACCCGGCACCAGCCTGCGCTCTCGGGTAACGTCCTTCTTGGCGGCCAAGCCCGCACGCGCGGCCTCTGCCGTGTCCTTGTCAGAATAAACACTGTAGCCACGGGGGAGCTGGCGCAGCGGATTGGGCGGCACGCCCTCCCCGGCGGGCACCGTGCGCCGCCAGTGCCAATCCATCACTCGCGCCAGTGCGCCCACCCTCTTGCGGATCGAACCAGGAGAGAGGTTCCCCACCTTGCGCCCAAACGCCCCCCGCACATCCCCCCTCCCCGTTTTCAGCCTGCGAACATAGCCCTCCACCCATTGGTAGGTTATGTCCGCCACCGTCACGCCCTGCAGATCATCGCGCTGCATGACGGTCAACAACTCAGCCTCAGTGGGCCGTTGCACCCCTTGATGGCGATGCGCCTGCAAGACCTCACAGCCCCGGTTATCGAGGCATGGGCATCAGAGCAGGCCAAGACCCGCCCAACCCCTGCCCGCCTTTCCTGGCGCTTACTTCGCGCATTCCTGGCGTGGTGTACCGAGCACCCTGAATTTTCTGCCGTGGTTCCTGCCCAGAACCCTGCCAAGACCCGCCGCACCCGCGAGGCACTGGGCAAGGCTGGCGTGAAACAGGATGCCCTATTACGCGAGCAACTTCCAGCATGGTTTGCCGCCGTGCTGAACATCGGCAACCCAGCCATATCGGCCTACTTGCAAACCCTGCTGCTGACAGGAGCCCGCCCCGGTGAAGTGCTCGAGCTTCGCTGGGAGGACATGAACACCCAATGGCGAGGCCTGACCATACGCGACAAGGTAGAGGGTGAGCGCGTCATTCCTTTGACGCCTTATGTGCATCACCTGCTGGCCGCCCTGCCCCGCCGAAGCGAATGGGTGTTTGCCGGCGCCATACGGGAGCCCGGCAAACCTGCACAACCCATTGCCAAGCCCCATCAAGCCCATTCCAAGGCCTGCAAGGTCGCCGGTATCGAGGGGCTGACATTCCACGGCCTGCGCCGCAGTTTCAAGAGCCTGACCGAGTGGCTAGAAATCCCCGCTGGTGCCTACCACCTCAACCGCGCCCAACAAACCTT
>DAIQRN010000084.1:0-8745 GCA_036786185.1 Acidovorax sp.
ACCACCCGAAGGATAAATCATGGTCGTCATTCGACTCTCCCGCGGCGGCTCCAAGGGCCGTCCTTTCTTCAACATCGTCGTTGCCGACAAGCGCGTGCGCCGTGACGGCCGCTTCATCGAGCGCATCGGCTTCTACAACCCCACCGCCAAGGAAACCGAAGAAGGCCTGCGCATCGCGCAAGACCGTCTGGCTTACTGGGTGGGCGTGGGCGCCCAGTCCTCGCCTACCGTGGACCGCCTGATCAAGCAAGCCGCCAAGAAGGCTGCTTAAAGCTCCCTGAAGAGGGCGGGTTCCGTATCGGCTGCTTCGCCGGGCGGAACCCGCCCTTTTCCTATTTCTGCACGACACACCGCCATGGCCACCCCCTTGACCCTCACCCCCGCAGAGCTGCCTGCTGACGCCGTTGAAGTGGGGCGCGTCGCCGATGCCTGGGGCATCAAGGGCTGGTTCAAGGTGCTGTCGCACAGCAGCAATCCCGAAGCGCTGTTTTCGGCCAAGCGCTGGTACCTGCAGCCTTCCGAGCGCGGTGCCAAGACCTTCTCTGGCACGGTGCTGCTGCCCATCCGCCAGGCCAAGGACCACTCTGATGCGGTCGTGGCCTGGGCCGAGGGCATCGACGACCGCAATGCGGCCGAAGCGCTGCGCGGCGCGCGCATCTTCGTGCCCCGGTCGAGCTTTCCGTCCACCACCGAAGGCGAGTACTACTGGGTCGATCTGATCGGCTTGGCCGTCGTCAACCGCGAAGGCCTGGCCTTGGGCGAGGTGCGCGAGCTGATGTCCACCGGCCCCCAGACCGTGCTGGTGCTGGCCTACGAGCAGGATGGCAAGGCGCAGGAGCGCATGATTCCCTTCGTCTCGGCCTTTGTCGATGCGGTGGACCTGCCGGGCAAGCGCATCACGGTCGATTGGCAGCCGGACTACTGACGAGCGCCATGCGCTTTGACATCATCACCCTGTTCCCCGAGCTGTTCGCTCCGTTCCTGGCCAGCGGCGTGACCCGCCGTGCCTACGCCAGCGGTCAGGTCGATGTGCGCTTGTGGAACCCGCGCGACCACGCCGAGGGCAACTACCGCCGCGTGGATGACCGCCCCTTTGGCGGCGGCCCCGGCATGGTGATGATGGCCGAGCCGTTGGCGCGCTGCCTGGCGGCCATTCGTGCCGACCGCGGCGAGCCTGGCGAGGCGCAGGCGCCGCTGGCGCTGTTCTCGCCCATCGGCACGCCGCTCAACCATGCCGCCGTGGAGCGCTGGTCTGCAAGCAGCGGCGCCATCTTGCTGTGCGGTCGCTACGAGGGCATCGACCAGCGCTTCATCGAAGCCCATGTCGATGTGCAGATCAGCCTGGGTGACTTCGTGCTCTCGGGCGGCGAGATCGCGGCCATGGCCCTGATCGATGCCGTGGCGCGGCTGCAGCCCGGCGTGCTCAATGACGAGGGCAGCCATCAGCTCGACAGCTTCAACCCGGCGCTCGATGGCTTGCTCGATTGCCCGCACTACACCCGCCCAGAGGAATGGGCCGGGCAGCCAGTACCGGCGGCTTTGATGTCTGGTCACCATGCGCAAATAGAGCGCTGGCGCCGCGACCAGCGGCTGGCCATCACGGCGCGGCACCGCCCCGACCTCATTGACGCAGCCCGCAAAGCAGGGCGCCTGGCGGATGCGGACGAGGCGGTCTTGGCCAGACTTGCCTGAATTGCTATAATCAAAGGCTTTTCGATCCTCTGGCCGGCCGTTTTGACAGGGATTTCTCCCGCAAGACACTGAACGTCAATCCCGACGCAGCCACTTTTGGCGCGGACAAGATCGTTGGATATCCATCATGAACCTGATCCAGACCCTGGAAGCGGAAGAAATTGCCCGCTTGAACAAGACCATCCCCGAATTCGCCCCTGGTGACACCGTCATCGTGAGCGTGAACGTGGTGGAAGGTACCCGCAAGCGCGTGCAGGCCTACGAAGGCGTGGTGATTGCCAAGCGCAATCGCGGCCTGAACAGCGGCTTCACCGTGCGCAAGATCTCCAGCGGCGAAGGCGTGGAACGTACGTTCCAGACCTACAGCCCCCTGATCGCCAAGATCGAAGTCAAGCGCCGTGGTGACGTGCGCCGTGCCAAGCTGTACTACCTGCGCGAGCGCAGCGGCAAGTCGGCACGTATCAAGGAAAAGCTGCCTTCGCGCGTCAAGGCGGCTGCCACCGCCGCTTAAGGCGCGGGCCCGTCCTGACAAGCCGCTACAGCGCGTTGCCTGTAGCGGCTTTTTGCTTTTTGATCCGCCCATCGTCTGCTTCATCACCGTGAAACCACCATCTTCCTCGACTGTGTCGTCGGTCATCGCGCCGCTGCCCAGCCAGATGCCTGATTTCGACCCGCGCCGGGTGCCGGTGGTGGGGGTGGACGCGCACCTGCCCGCCGTGCCGCTGGCGGCGCAGACACCGCAGGCCCTGCGTGCGCGCTTTGCGCACCCGCCTCGGTGGGAGCCCGAGGTGGTGCTGGAAAAGAAGTTCATGACCCGCGAGCCCGCCCGCGCGTCGGTGCTGCTGGCGATCATGCTGCGCGAGCAGCCCACGGTGCTGCTGACCGAGCGCACGGCGCACCTGTCCACCCATTCCGGGCAGGTGGCCTTTGCCGGTGGGCGTGCCGACCCCGAGGACGCCACCCCCGCTGACACGGCCCTGCGCGAGGCCCAGGAAGAGGTGGGCCTGGCGAGCGAATTTGTCGAGGTGCTGGGCAACCTGCCCACCTACGAAACCGGCTCGTCCTTCATCATCACCCCCGTGGTGGCGCTGGTGCGACCGGAGTGCGTGCTGACTCCCAACCCCTACGAGGTGGCGGACTTGTTCGAGGTGCCGCTGGCCTTCTTGCTGAACCCGGCCCACCACCGGCGCCATGTGTTCGATCGCGACGGGGTGCACCGCGAGTGGTTCTCCATGCCCTACCAGGACGGCGACAAGAACCATTTCATCTGGGGCGCCACGGCGGGCATGCTGCGCAATTTCTACCGATTCATGCAAGCCTGACCCACGGTCGCGCCCAGTGCTGGCGCGGCGCGAACCGCCGCTATCATTGGCGCCCATGAGTTTCTTTGCCATCCTGTTCGCTCTGCTGATCGAGCAGGCCCGCCCGCTGGCCCGCAGCAACCCCATTCACGCGGGCCTGCGTGCCTGGGCGCTGTCCGTCAGCCGCAATTTCGACGCCGGCAAAGCCCACCACGGCTGGGTCGCCTGGACCTTGGCGGTGGTCGTGCCCTCGCTGTTCACGCTGGCCATCCACTGGGCGCTGCTGTGGGGCCTGGGCTGGCCGTTTGCCGTGCTCTGGAGCGTGGCCGTGCTCTACATCACGCTCGGCTTTCGCCAGTTCAGTCACCACTTCACCAGCATCCGCGATGCGCTGGAGTCGGGCGACGAGGACGCCGCCCGCGAGCGCCTGGCCCACTGGCAGCAGGTCGATGTGGTGGCCTTGCCGCGCAGCGAGATCGTGCGCCACGTGATCGAGTATTCGGTCATCGCCGCGCACCGCCACGTGTTTGGCGTGCTGGCCTGGTTCTCGGTGCTGGCCGCGCTGGGCCTGGGCCCCACCGGGGCCGTGCTGTACCGGCTGGCCGAATTCGTGTCGCGCCATTGGTCCTCCCGGCGGCGCAAGGGCGCGCAGCCCGCCAGTGCATCGCTGCAAAAGGCCTCGGCCCAGGCCTGGATGGCGATCGACTGGCTGCCCGCCCGCCTCACGGCGCTGAGCTTTGCGGTGGTGGGCAGCTTTGAGGAGGCCATCGAAGGCTGGCGCTTTCATGCCCAGCGCTTCCCCAGCGATAACGATGGCGTGGTGCTGGCCGCCACGGCCGGCGCTATCAACGTGCGCCTGGGCGGCGAGGCCCTGAAAGCCAGCCCCGAGCTCCCCCCCCCGGAAGGCCTGGAGATTGATGCCGACATGGGCGACAGCGGCACCACGCCCGGCCGCGAGCCCGAGGTGGGCCACCTGCGCAGCGTGGTGGGGCTGGTGTGGCGCTCAGTGGTGGTGTGGCTGCTGCTGCTGGCCCTGCTGACGCTGGCGCGCCTGCTGGGGTAGGCGCCCGTCAGTAGCGCGTGTGGCTCAGCTCTTCAAATAGATCGCTATATATTTTGTAGCGACTAGCGCTTATCCCACCTGCGCTAGAGCCTGATTTGACTGCATCCAGGACGCCGCATCCCGGCTCGTGCAGGTGTGTGCAGTTGTAGAACTTGCAGTCGCTGGCGTGCTCGGCAATATCGGGCATGCAGGCGGCCAGTTGCATGGGGGCGATGTGGTGCAGGCCAAATTCCTGAAAACCCGGCGAGTCGATGAGGGCCGTGGTGCGGTCCGCGTCCATCCAGTACCAGTGGGTGCTGGTGGTCGTGTGTTTGCCCGAGTTCAGGGCCTGCGAGATCTCGCCCGTGAGCACCGAGGCGCCTGGCACCAGCAGGTTGATCAGCGTGCTCTTGCCCGAGCCGGACGGGCCCAGCACCAGCGTGGTTTTGCCCGCCAAGTGCTGCATCAACAGGGCGCGGTCCACGTCGCTTGAGAGCGACAGCGACAGCGGCAGCACGCCATAGTGCTTGCCGGCCCCCATGTGGCGGTAGGGCAGCAGGCGCTCCCAGGCGCGGGCGAAGGGCTCCACCAGGTCGCTCTTGTTGAGCGCGACCAGCGGCGTGATGCCCTCGGCCTCGGCTGCGATCAGTGCGCGCGCGAGCTGGCTTTCGGAAAACACAGGCTCCGCCGCGATCAGGATCAGCACCTGGTCCAGATTGGCCGCGAAGGATTTGGTGCGGATTTCGTCCTGGCGGTAGAACAGGTTGCGCCGCTCCTGCACCTTCTCGATGGTGCCTTCCTCGCCCTGGCCGGGAGGCGGCGCCTGCCACAGCACGCGGTCGCCCACCACGGCCTGGTTCTTCTTGCCCCGGGGGTGGCAGATGCGGCGCTCGCCGTCGGGCGATTCGACCATGCAGTGGCGCCCATGGCTGGCCACCACCAGGCCTTCCAGGAGGGCGCTGCGTTGGGTCATGGAGTCATGCGACGAGGGCGTCGAACTGCGCCGCGCACTCGAAGTCGGTGGCGGAGATGCCGTTCACGTCGTGCGTGTTCAGGCGCACCACACAGCGGTTGTAGTGCACCGACAGGTCGGGGTGGTGGTCCTGCGCGTTGGCGATGAAGGCCAGCGCGTTCACGAACGAGATGGTCTCGTAGTAGTTGGCGAAGTGGAAGGTCTTCTCGATGGCCACGTTGGCGCCATCGCCGCTCAGACTCCAGCCTTCGATCTTGGCCAGATTTGCTACAACTTCAGTAGCTGTCAGCGCACGCCGGGTAAGCGTAGACCAGTCTTTTTTCTTCAACATGGAGGATGTCATGGGTGGGCAGGGATTTGCATGCGCGCCAGCCGTTCGGTGGCGGGCGGGTGCGAGTAGTAGAACTTCACGTACACCGGGTCGGGCGTAAGCGTGGAGGCGTTGTCTTCATACAGCTTGAGCAATGCCGACGACAGGTCGGCGCCGCTGGCCTGGGCGACGGCATACGCGTCGGCCTGGAACTCATGGCGGCGCGAGAGCTGCGCAAACAGCGGCGAGATGAAGAACGTGAACACGGGCGCCGCAAGCATGAACAGCAGCAGCGCCAGCGCGTCGTTCGGCGCCGAGCCGTCGAGCGACAGGTTGGGGATGACGCCCAGTCCCGTGTAGAACCAGCCCCGCGTGGACAGCCAGCCCAGCAGCGCGAAGCCCGCGAGCGAGAACGCGAACATCATCACCACGCGCTGCACGATGTGGCGGTGCTTGAAGTGGCCCAGCTCGTGCGCCAGCACGGCCTCCACCTCGCCGGGCGCCAGTTGGCGCAGCAGCGTGTCGTAGAACACCACGCGCTTGGCGGCGCCGAAGCCCGTGAAGTAGGCATTGGCATGCGCGCTGCGGCGGCTGCCGTCCATCACGAACAGCCCCTTGGCCGAGAAGCCGCAGCGCTGCATCAGCGCCGTGACGCGGGCCTTGAGCGATTCGTCTTCGAGCGGCTGAAACTTGTTGAACAGCGGCGCGATGAAAGTAGGGTAGATCACCATCAGCAGCAGGTTGAAGCTCATCCAGAAGCCCCAGGCCCACAGCCACCACAACGGGCCTGTGGCGCCCATGAGCCAGAGGATCAGCGCCGCGACAGGCAGGCCGATGGCAGCGCCCACGAGCAGTCCCTTGGCCGCGTCAGCGAGCCACAGGCGCCAAGTCATCTTGTTGAAGCCAAAGCGTTCCTCGACCACGAAGGTTTGGTACAGCGACAGGGGCAGGTCGATAAGCCCGCTGATCACCGCGAAAGCCGCGAGCAGTGCCAATTGCTGCCACATGCCGCCGCCCAGGGCGCCCAGCAGAAGCTGGTTCAGGGCGTCCAGGCCGCCCAGCAGCGTCCAGCCCAGCAGCACGGCGGCGGAAAGCGCCATCTCCAGCAGGCCCAGGCGGCCTTTGGCGATGGTGTAGTCGGCCGCCTTTTGGTGCGCCGCCAGCGGGATGCGCTCGGCAAAAGCGGGGGGCACCGTGCTCCGGTGGCGCGCCACATGGCGGATCTGCCGCGAAGCCAGCCAGAACTTGAGCGCCAGGCCCAGGGACAGCGCGGCGGCAAATGCCAGCGTCAGCAGGAGAGAGGGTGAAAGGGCGTCGGAGGAGGGCATGTGGGGCGCAAGTTTACCGGGGCAGAGCCGCCGAGCCGCTGTACCTGCTGGCGCTGGGGTCATCGGCGACAATGCGCGCCATGTCCGAAGCCCCGACCCTCTCACCACCCGTGCCCCCCGTACTACCCAAGTCCGACCAGAACCTGGTCTGGCTCGATTGCGAAATGACCGGCCTGGAGCCAGACACCGACCGCCTGCTGGAGATCGCCGTCATCGTGACCGGCCCCAATCTGGAGCCCCGCATCGAAGGGCCTGTGTTCGCTATCCACCAGTCCGACGAACTCTTGAACAAGATGGACGCCTGGAACAAGGGCACCCATGGCCGCAGTGGCCTCATCGACAAGGTGAAGGCTTCCACCGTGACCGAAGAAGCGGCCGAGAAGCAGATCATTGATTTCTTGTCAAAGTATGTGCCCAAGGGCGTGGTCCCCATGTGCGGCAACAGCATCGGGCAGGACCGGCGCTTTCTGGTGCGCTACATGCCTAAGCTGGAGAGGTTCTTTCACTACCGCAACGTGGATGTGAGCACCCTCAAGGAGCTGGCCAAACGTTGGAAGCCCGAGGCCTACACCAGCTTCAAGAAAGCTCAGAAGCACACGGCGCTGGCGGATGTGCACGAGTCGATTGAAGAGCTGGCACACTACCGCAAACACCTGTTGTCGGTCTGATGCCGGATGGGGCTCCATGCCCCAGGACTTGCGGGGAAACCCTAGGTCATGTCATAATTGCGGACTGCGCAGGAAGATATCTTGCGTAGTTTGCGCATCTCCCCTCACACACCGGGCTGCGAGCCGACTGTCACGACACAGTACAGGACTCGCGAACAACGCCCACCCGCACCGGCCCAGAGCAAAAGAGCCAACGCAGGTTTCGTTTGATGGTTGATGTTTTTTAACCATTCAACGAAGCCAATCGCGGGCTGCGCCCGCGACCGTCTTCGTGAGAGAAAATCATGACCGATACCTCTTTGGTGCAGGGCGAATTCGCGCCTGCAGAAACTTCCTTTGCTGCCGACCTTTCCGTGCAGTCCCCCTTGGATTCCGTGGCCGCCGACAGTGACGCAGTCACGGTCGAGCCCAATGGCTTTGTCGAGCTGGGCCTGGCGCCCGAGCTGGTGCAGGCCGTGTCTGACCTGGGCTACACCCAACCCACCAGCGTGCAGCGCAAGGCCATCCCTCTGGCCATGGGCAATACTGGCGCGGGCAATGGCGCTGGCAAGTTCATCGACCTGATGGTGTCCAGCCAGACGGGCAGCGGCAAGACCGCCGCCTTCTTGCTGCCCGTGCTGCACACGCTGATCCAGCAGCAGGCCGAGGCCCAAGCGCAAGAACGTGCCGCGTTCGAGCGCGCCGCCGCTGAAGCTGCCGAGCGTGGCGAGCCCGCACCCAAGCGCGCCAAGCGCAAGGACCCCACCAGCTCGCGCAACTTCAAGGCCGCCACGCCTGGCGCCCTGATCCTGTGCCCCACGCGTGAACTGGCGCAACAGGTGGCGCACGACGCCATCGACCTCGTCAAGCACTGCCGTGGCCTGCGCGTGGCCAACGTGGTGGGTGGCATGCCCTACCAGCTGCAGATCGCCAAGCTGCAGAACGCTGACCTCGTGGTGGCCACGCCCGGCCGTCTGCTGGACCTGCAGCGCTCGATGCAGATCAAGCTCGACAAGGTGCAGTTCCTCGTGGTGGACGAAGCTGACCGCATGCTCGACCTGGGCTTCTCGGACGACCTGGCCGAGTTGAACCAGCTGACCAGCCAGCGCAAGCAGACCATGATGTTTAGCGCCACCTTTGCGCCCCGCATCCAGCAGCTGGCCATGCGCGTGATGCACGATGGTGGCGCATCCGTGCAAAAGGTGACCATCGACTCGCCGCAGGAAAAGCACACCAACATCAAGCAGATGCTGTACTGGGCCGACAACGCCCAGCACAAGCGCAAGCTGCTGGACCACTGGCTGCGTGACACCACGATCAACCAGGCCATCGTGTTTGCCTCCACCCAAGTGGAGTGCGACGGCCTGGCGCAAGACTTGGCAGAGGCCGGTTTCTCGGCCGCCGCTTTGCATGGCGCATTGAGCCAAGGGCTGCGCAACCGCCGTCTGCGGG
>DAIQRN010000085.1:0-8737 GCA_036786185.1 Acidovorax sp.
CTGTTCCTGGGCCTGGTGCGCTACCGCTCCATGACCCTCAAGACGCTGGCCAAGGCCACCTTCGACACCATCGAGACCACGGCCTCGGTGCTGTTCATCGTCACCGCCGCGTCCATCTTTGCCTGGCTGCTCACCACCACGCAGGCCGCGCAGGCCCTGGCCGACTGGATACTTTCCATCACCAGCAACAAGTGGGTGTTCCTGCTGCTGGCCAACCTGCTGATCCTGTTCGTGGGCTGCTTCATCGACACCATCGCGGCCATCACCATCCTGGTCCCGATCCTGCTGCCCATCGTGCTCAAGCTTGGTATCGACCCGGTGCAGTTCGGCCTGATCGTGACGCTGAACCTGATGATCGGCCTGATGACGCCGCCGCTGGGCATGGTGCTGTTCGTGCTGGCGCGCATCTCCAAGCTCTCGGTGGAGCGCGCCACCATGGCCATCCTGCCCTGGCTGATTCCGTTGCTGCTGGGCCTGGTGGCCATCACCTACATCCCGGCGCTGACGCTGTGGCTGCCCCAGCAGATGGGGTTACTCAAATAGAGCAGAGGGACGGACTATGACACAACGACTTGCTGGAAAAACTGCCCTGCTGACCGCTGCGGGGCAGGGCATTGGCCGCGCCACAGCGCTGGCTTTTCTCAATGAAGGTGCGCGCGTCATCGCCACGGACATCAATAAGGAACTGCTGGACGCGCTTGCCTTTCAGACCGGCTGCGAAATCGCCCGACTCGATGTGCGTGATGCCGTTGCTATCCAGGCGCTGGCCCACCGCATCGGTCCTGTGGATGTGCTGTTCAACGCTGCAGGCTTCGTCGATGCCGGCACAGTGCTGGACTGCGACGACGCGGCCTTCGACTTCTCGATGGACTTGAACGTGCGCGCCATGTACCGCATGACGCGCGCCTTCTTGCCCGGCATGCTGGCCAAGGGGTCGGGCTCCATCATCAATGTCGCGTCGGTGGCGTCGAGCATCAAGGGCGCGCCCAATCGCTTCATCTACGGCACCACCAAGGCCGCCGTGATCGGCATGACCAAGGCGGTGGCCGCCGATTTCGTGGCCAAAGGGGTGCGCTGCAACGCCATCTGCCCCGGTACGGTGGAATCACCCTCGCTGCGCGAGCGAATCGCCGCACAGGCGCAGAGCTCGGGCCAGTCCCTGCAGCAGGTCGAAGCCGCCTTTGTGGCGCGCCAGCCCATCGGCCGGCTCGGGCGCACCGACGAGATCGCTGCGCTGGCGGTGTACCTGGCTAGCGACGAATCGGCCTTCACCACCGGCACCGCCCAGGTCATCGACGGCGGCTGGTCGAACTGAACCCCTCCACAGCGAGACACCATGAAACTCCTTCGTGTGGGCGCCAAGGGCGCCGAGAAGCCCGCCATCCTCGACGCCGCTGGCCGAGCACGCGACCTGTCGGGTGTGTTGCCCGAGATCACGGCGCAGGCGCTGCAACCCGCCAGCCTCGCCCGTCTGCGCGCACTCGATCCAGAAACCCTGCCGCTGCTGCCCGACGGCGCGCGCATCGGCCTGCCGTGGACCGGCTGCGGCAAGTTCATCTGCGTGGGCCTGAACTACGCCGACCACGCCGCAGAGTCCGGCATGGCGATTCCGGCCGAGCCGGTGCTGTTCACCAAACACACCAGCACCATGATCGGCTGCAACGACCCGGTGGTGATCCCTCAAGGCTCGGTGAAGACCGACTGGGAGGTGGAGCTCGGTGTCGTGATCGGCAGCACCGCACGCTACGTGAGCGAGGACTACGCGCTGAACCACGTGGCGGGCTACTGCGTGGTCAACGATGTGTCGGAGCGCGAATACCAGTTGGAGCGCGGCGGCACCTGGGACAAGGGCAAGGGCTGCGACACATTTGGCCCGGTAGGACCCTGGCTCGTCACCGCCGACGAGGTGGCCGATCCGCAGCAGCTCGGCATGTGGCTGGAGGTCAACGGCAAGCGCTTCCAAAACGGCAGCACCCGCACCATGGTGTTCAACGTGGCGCAGCTGGTGAGCTACATCAGCCGCTTCACCACGCTCTACCCCGGCGACCTCATCAGCACCGGCACACCGCCGGGCGTGGGCATGGGCGTCAAGCCCCAGGCCACTTACCTGAAACCGGGCGATGTGATGCAGCTGTCCATCGACGGCCTGGGCACCCAGCGCCAGACAGTGCACGCCTGGAACCCGGAGCTGATCGATGGCTGACGCCGGCCCCGTGATCCGCATCCACCCGGCAGACGACGTCGTGATCGCGCGCCAGCAGATGCTGGGCGGCACGCCCATCGCCTCCGAGGGCATCACGGTCAGCGGCCTGATTCCGCCTGGCCACAAGATCGCGGTCCGCGCCATCGCGGCGGGCCAGCCGGTGCGGCGCTACAACCAGATCATCGGCACCGCCACGCGCGACATCGCCGCCGGCCAGCACGTGCACAGCCACAACCTGGCCTTCAGCCACTTCGACAGGGGCTACGCGGTGGGCGGCGACGTGCGGCCCGTGGCCTACGTGGACACGCCCGCCGCCTTCGACGGCATCGTGCGCGAAGACGGCCGCGTGGCCACGCGCAACTACATCGGCGTACTCACCAGCGTGAACTGCTCGGCCACCGTGGCGCGCGCCATCGCCGACCACTTCCGCCGCGACATCCACCCCGAGGCCCTGGCCGCGTTTCCAAACGTGGACGGCATCGTGGCGCTGACCCACGGCGCAGGCTGCGCCACCGACAGCGAAGGCGAGGGCCTGAAGGTACTGCGCCGCACGCTGGCCGGCTACGCGCGGCACGCGAACTTTGCCGCCGTCATCGTGGTCGGCCTGGGCTGTGAGACGAACCAGATCCAGGGCCTGCTGGCGCAAGAGGGCCTGCGCGAAGGTGCCAGGCTGGTGACCTTCAGCATTCAGGACACAGGAGGCACGTCCAAGAGCGTGGCGCGTGGCATCGAGGTGGTGAAACAGTTGCTACCCGAAGCCAATGCCGTCAAGCGTGAGTCCGTGCCCGCCAGCCACCTGGTGGTGGGCCTGCAGTGCGGCGGTTCCGACGGCTACTCCGGCATCAGCGCCAACCCGGCACTGGGCGCGGCGGTGGACCTGGTGGTGCGCCACGGCGGCACGGCCGTGCTGTCCGAAACGCCCGAGATCTACGGTGGTGAACACCTGCTGCTGCAACGCGCCGTGTCGCAGGCCGTGGCCGACAAACTGGAAGCCCGCCTGCGGTGGTGGACCGAGTACTGCACCCGCCACCACGCCGAGATGGACAACAACCCCTCGGCCGGCAACAAGGCCGGCGGCCTGACCACCATTCTCGAAAAGTCGCTGGGCGCCATCGCCAAGGGCGGCACCACGCCCATGGTGGACGTCTACGAATACGCCCAGCCCATCACGGCCAAAGGCTTTGTCTACATGGACACGCCGGGCTACGACCCCGTGTCGGCCACCGGCCAGGTCGCCGGCGGCGCCAACCTGATCTGCTTCACCACCGGGCGCGGCTCGGCCTACGGCTGCGCGCCCTCGCCCTCGCTCAAGCTGGCCACCAACAGCGCGCTGTGGGCCAAGCAGGAAGAGGACATGGACATCAACTGCGGCACCGTCATCGACGGCAGCGAGAGCGTGGAGCAACTGGGCGAGCGCATCTTCCAGGAGATGCTGGCCGCGGCCTCGGGCCGCAAGACCAAGAGCGAGCAACACGGCTACGGCCAAAACGAGTTCGTGCCCTGGGCGCTGGGCGCCGTCATGTAACCACTACCTCTGAGCAAGACACCATGAAAATCACCTCCGCCAAAGTCATCGTCTGTGCGCCCAGCCGCAACTTCGTCACCCTCAAAATCGAGACCGATGAAGGCCTGACCGGCATCGGCGACGCCACACTCAACGGCCGCGAGCTGGCCGTGGCCAGCTACCTGACCGACCATGTCATTCCCTGCCTGATCGGCCGCGACCCGCAGCAGATCGAAGACATCTGGCAGTACCTCTACAAAGGTGCCTACTGGCGCCGTGGCCCGGTGACCATGAGCGCCATTGCCGGCGTGGACACGGCGCTGTGGGACATCAAGGCCAAGGCCGCCAACATGCCTCTGTACCAGCTGCTGGGCGGCAAGAGCCGTACCGGCGTGATGGTGTACGGCCACGCCAACGGCCGTGACATCACGCAGACCGTGGAAGAAGTGCTGCGCTACAAGGAGATGGGCTACAAAGCCATCCGTGCGCAGAGCGGCGTGCCCGGTCTGGAGAAGGTATATGGCGTGGGCAAGGGCACGATGTTCTATGAACCGGCCGACGCCGACCTGCCCAGCGAACACGACTGGTCGACCGAAAAATACCTGCGCCACACCCCCGAGCTGTTCGACAAGGTACGCGCCGCCGTCGGCCCCGACATCCACCTTCTGCACGACGCGCACCACCGCCTGACACCCATCGAAGCCGCACGCCTGGGCAAGGACCTGGAGCCCTACCGCCTGTTCTGGCTGGAGGACACCACGCCGGCCGAGAACCAGGAGTCGTTCCGCCTGATCCGCCAGCACACCACCACGCCGCTGGCCGTGGGCGAGATCTTCAACACCATCTGGGACTGCAAGGACCTGATCCAGAACCAGCTGATCGACTACATCCGCACCACCGTGGTCCACGCGGGCGGCATCACCCACCTGCGCCGCATTGCCGACCTGGCCGCGCTCTACCAGGTGCGCACCGGCTCGCACGGCGCCACCGACCTCTCGCCCGTGTGCATGGGTGCGGCGCTCCACTTCGACCTCTGGGTGCCCAACTTCGGTATCCAGGAGTACATGCGCCACACCGACGAAACCGACGCCGTGTTCCCGCACGCCTACAGCTTCAAGGACGGCTTCATGCACCCCGGCGAGGCGCCCGGCCACGGCGTGACCATCGACGAGGCGCTGGCCGCCAAGTACCCCTACCAGCGCGCCTACCTGCCGGTCAACCGCCTGCAGCACGACGGCACCCTGACCAACTGGTGAACGCGCCCATGAACCGACTCGACGACCGCACGGTGGGCGCCTTGTCCGCCACCGTGACGCGCCCACCCTACGACCGCCAGCGCCTGCAGCCGGGCATCGTGCACCTGGGCATCGGCGCCTTCATGCGCGCCCACCTCGCGGCCGCCACCGAAGCGGCCATCGCCGCCGGCGACCTGCGCTGGGGCATCGTCGGCGTCTCGCTGCGCCAGCCCGACACACGGGACGCGCTGGTGCCGCAGGACGGCCTCTACACCCTGGCGATCCGCGACGCCGACGCGCAAGGCCAGCCGCGCCAGCGGCTGCAGGTGATCGGCGCGGTGCGCAGTCTGCTGGTGGCGCCCGAGAACCCTGGCGCGGTGCTGGACGCCATCGCCGCCGCCGACACGCGCATCGTGAGCCTGACAGTGACGGAGAAGGGCTACTGCCACGACCCGGCCACCGGCGCGCTGCGGCTGGACCACCCAGACATCGTCCACGACCTGGGCCATCCGCACACGCCACGCTCGGCCATCGGCATGCTGGTGTTCGGGCTGCAGCGGCGCTTCGCGCAAGGCCGCGGCCCGATCACGCTGATGTCGCTGGACAACCTGCCCGCCAACGGCCGCGTGCTGCGCGGCGCGGTGCTGCGCTTCGCCGAAGCGGTGAACCCGGCGCTGGCGAAGCGCATCGCCGACGAATGCCGGTTTCCCTGCTCGATGGTGGACCGCATCGTGCCCCGCACCACCGACGCCGACCGTGCCGCCGTGTCGCAGGCGCTGGGCGCCGAAGACCGCTGGCCAGTGCTGGGCGAACCCTTCTTCGACTGGGCGGTGGAAGACCACTTCGCCGCCGACCGGCCCGACTGGACGCTGGGCGGCGCGCGCTTCGTGGCCGACGCCGAACCCTTCGAGCGGCTCAAGCTGCGCATGGTCAACGGCACGCACTCCAGCATCGCCTACCTGGGCGCCATGGCGGGCTGGCAGACGGTGGACAAAGCCATCGCGCAGCCGGCCTTGCGAGAGCACATCGAAGCCCTGATGCGCGATGAAATCGAACCCACCCTGGCCAACCTGCCCGGGCTGGACCTGGCCCGCTACCGCACCGACCTGCTGGCCCGCTACGCCAACCCGGCCCTGGCGCACCGCACGCAGCAGATCGCCATGGACGGCTCGCAAAAGCTGCCCCAGCGCCTGCTCGGCACCGTGCGCGACCGGCTGGCCCAAGGCCTGCCCGTGCCCCGCATGGCGCTGGGCATCGCGGCCTGGATGCACTACCTGCGTGGCGTGGACGAGCAGGGCAACGCCTACCCCATCGACGACCCGCACGCCACCGAACTGACGGCGCTGTATCAGCGCTCGCTAGGCCAGGACGCCAGCACCGAGGCCGTGCAGGCCATGCTGTCGTACACGCCGGTGTTTGGCGATCTGGCGGGCAACGACCACCTGGCCGCCGCGCTGCTGGGCGCCTTGCAGTCGCTGCAGACGCGCGGCGTGCAGGCCACGCTGGAAGCGGTGAATCGCGGAGAACTCGACGCATGACCACGACACCCGAGCCACTCGATGTCCTGACACTGGGCGAGACCATGGCGCTGCTGGTGGCCCAGGAGCCCGGGCCGCTGGAGCAGGTGCAGACCTTCAGCAAGCGACTGGCCGGCGCCGACAGCAACGTCGCCATCGGCCTGGCCCGTCTGGGCTTCAAGGTGGGCTGGGTCAGCCGCCTGGGCGCCGACTCGTTCGGCCGCTACGTGCGCCAGGCCATCGAGGCCGAGGGCGTGGACACCTCGCAGGTGGCCGTGGACCCGAACCGCTCCACCGGCTTCATGCTCAAGTCGCGCAGCCTGGACGGCAGCGACCCGGCCATCGAGTACTACCGCCGCAACTCCGCCGCCAGCCAGCTAGGGATGGCCAACCTGCCTTCGGCTTACGCACTCCGCGCCCGCCACCTGCACGCCACCGGCATCACGCCCGCGCTGTCGCCCGCGGCCTGCGAGGTGGTGGCGGACGCCATGCAGAGCCTGCGCGCCGCGGGCCGCAGCGTCTCGTTCGACCCCAATCTGCGCCCGCGGTTGTGGCCCGACACCGCCACCATGCGCGACACCCTGAACGACCTGGCCCGCCACGCCGACTGGGTGCTGCCCGGCATCGAGGAAGGCCGGCTGCTCACGGGCCAGTCCACCCCGGCCGACGTCGCCGCCTGGTACCTCGACCGGGGCGCCCAGGCCGTGGTGGTCAAGCTCGGCGCCGATGGTGCCTATTTCCGCACCGCCGATGGTGCGCAGGGCACCGTGCCCGGCGTGCATGTGCCCGTGGTGGTGGACACCGTGGGCGCAGGCGACGCGTTCGCGGTGGGCATCATCAGCGCCCGGCTCGAAGGCCTGGGCTGGCCCCAGGCGCTCAAGCGCGCAAACTGGATCGCCTCGCTCGCGCTGCAGGTGATCGGCGACATGGAAGGCCTGCCTACGCGGCGCGAACTTGCCGAACAGAACATTGACTGAACCCAAGGAACACCATGCTGACCGTTGTCTGCGAAACCCCTGGCACCCTGCTGGCCCAGGACCGCCCCATGCCCGAACGCGGTGCCGACCAAGTGCTGCTGCGCGTCAAGCGCGTGGGCGTGTGCGGCACCGACCTGCACATCTTCACCGGCAAGCAGCCCTACCTGAGCTATCCGCGCGTGATGGGCCACGAGCTCTCGGGCATCGTGGAAGCCGCGCCGGAAGGCAGCACCCTGCGCCCCGGCGACACGGTCTACGTCATGCCCTATCTGTCCTGCGGCCACTGCATCGCCTGCCGCGCGGGCAAGACGAATTGCTGCACACAGATCCAGGTGCTCGGCGTGCACCGCGACGGCGCTTTCACCGAATACCTCAGCGTGCCGCAGAAGTTCGTGCACAAGGCCGAGGGCGTGACGCTCGACCAGGCCGCCATGATCGAGTTCCTCGCCATCGGCGCCCACGCCGTGCGGCGTTCGGGCCTGAGTGCGGGGCAGCGCGTGCTAGTGGTCGGGGCCGGGCCCATCGGCATGGCCGCCATGATCTTTGCGCAGCTGCGCGGCGCCATCGTCACCGCGCTGGACGGCCGGCAGGATCGGGTGGACTTCTGCACCCGTTCGCTGGGCATTCACGCGGGCGTTCCGCTGGGCGAAGGCGACGAGGCGCAGCTGGCCGCGCTGACCAGCGGCGAGTTCTACGACGTGGTGTTCGACGCCACCGGCAACCCCCAGGCCATGGAGCGCGGCTTCCGCTTCGTGGCCCACGGCGGCACCTATGTGCTGATCTCGGTGGTGAGTGCAAACATCACCTTTTCCGACCCCGAGTTCCACAAGCGCGAGATGACGCTGATGGGCAGCCGCAACGCCACCACGGAAGACTTCCGCACCGTGCTCGACGCCATGCGCGCCGGCCAGATCCCCGACAGCCTGAATACCCACCGCCTGGCGCTGGCGGAAGTGCCCACCCGGTTCCCGGGCCTGCTCGACCCGTCCGCCGGGGTGATCAAGGCCATCGTGGAGTGCTGACGTCAGCGATTTTCTGAAATCGATGCAACGAAAATGTCAGGAGTTTTTGGCTTCACCCTATGAAACAACGCCCGCAGTGACATTGCCTTTGGAGGGGCGGCCTCCCATTTTTTCGCTGCGGTGGGAGTCAGGGCAACGGTTAGCAGGCCGTTGAAAAATCCTTCTCCGCCGTCCGTGTGGGCCGCTACGATCTGAAGCCATCCAAGAACGACCCCGACAAGAAAGATGAGAGGCAACCAAGACTTCCAGGGGGCGATGTTCAGCTACATCAGCCTTGAA
>DAIQRN010000513.1:0-2024 GCA_036786185.1 Acidovorax sp.
GCAGGTTCTCTTGCGCGACCAGGAGCAGGCGTTCAGCATTGGATTGGTCCGACTGTCTGATTTGCCGCAGCCCCAGCGCCAACTCAACCGCCGTGAGGAATTCACCGCGACGCAGCTCCAGCTGGCTTTCCGCTCTGTAGCGCTCGCTTTGCAATTGGCCCAGCAGCGCATCGCGATGGGCCTTCCATTCCAGAGGGACGGATAGGTCGATGCCCACGGTCGTGCTGTGGCCCGGTTGCCCTCCGAAATCTCTGCTGACGGATTGCGACAGCGACACTCCGGCTTCCACCGTTTCGCGGCGCAGGTGGGTCGCGATCTGGTTGGCGGCATCCACTTCCAGACGCGCCTGCTGTACGCTGGGGTGTTCGTCCACCTGTGCCAGCACGTCATGGGATCTGGTGCATACGTCCGGCCAAACCATAGGGGCCGTGTCCAGCGCGGTGATGCTGTGGTCGGTCAGCCGCGACAGCTCGCGCAGGGTGCTTTGCGTGGTGAACTGCAAAGTGCGTTGCAGGGCTTCGGTGGAAGAGAATAAGCCGCTCAGTCCCATGCGCTCGGCTGGCAGCATGTACCCGGCCTGTGTGCGGCGCTCCAGCGATGCTTCGATGGTCTCTTTTTCGGTGAGGAATGCCTGGGTCAGTGCGACACGCTGCATGCCATGCCGATGGCGCAAATACGCTTGGCGCACGGCTTGCACCGCTTCCTGCTGTACAGCCCGTAGGCGCACTTGCCGCGCTGCTGCTCCCTGCTCTGCTTCTGTCACAGCGCGCAGCTGCGCCTCACGGCTGCCCAGCAGGGGCCAGCGCACACCAGCCTGCAGTTGAGCGCGCTGGTAGCTGCGGCTCACGGTATCTGTCACGGCTTCGCGGGCGTTGCCTACTGTGGCGCCACCAAACAATCGTCCGCCCTGTCGGGCGCGCGCCGCATCTGCCCGGTGGGCTGCCACGTCCTTCTCTGCTTGGGCCAGCCGCACGCTGGGGGCAGACGTCTGGGCCCATGTCTCCAGGTCTGCCAGTTGGGCGGTATCTGCCCACGCTGGGCCTGCATGCAGGTTAAAGCCCACGCACAGCAGCACAGCGGTTTGTTGCAGGGTTCGGCCCCAGTGGCGTTTCAACATGTCAGAACTTGGTTTTGCGTAGCACCCACCAGGGCGCCATGGATGAGTCGAGGTGGGAGTTCATCGTCATCTCCGTCAAGATGGAGAACGCGCAGTGCAGGCGATTGGCGAAAGCGAACAGCGGCATCAATGGCAGGAACCGGAGGTAGTCCAGGTCTTCTTTTGGGCGCTCCGAAACTGCGATCACGTAGAGCAAAAAGTAAAAGATGATGGCCAGTAAGTAGGCCAGATAAATGAACGCAAGTACCCCGATGACTGCGCCGATGGGCAGGGTAAACAGCATCACGCCGGTATAAGCCACGATGAGGAAAGGCATCAGCACCTGCATCACCAGCCCGTTGACGGCCACGAACATGAAATTGCGCCAGCCCAGCAACCGTGGCCTGAGATTGAAGCGGAACTTGCGGATGAAGATGAAGAACATGTCGCCATCCCAGCGCAGCCGCTGGCGAAAGAAAATGCGCCAGGTGTCGGGCGCGTCGGTGTGCCCCACGGCATGCGGGTCGAACACAATGCGCAGCCCGGGGTGCCTGCCAAAGTACTGTTTGATCCGCATGGTCATGTCCAGGTCTTCGGCCGACCCCGCATCCCAGCCGCCCAGGTTGCGGATGAATCCGGTGCGGAACACGCCAAAGGCGCCCGAGATGTTGTTGACGATGTTGAACTCGGAAAGGCCGGTTTTGCCAGCCCCGATCGACAGGATGTACTCCAGCGCCTGCAATCGGGTGACCAGGGTTTTCTTGGCGTTGCGCACGCGCAGATTGCCTGAAACACCCACTACGCCAGGGTCGTCAAAGTGGCGCGTTGCGTTGCGCACCATGTCGTTGTCGAAAGATGTATCGCCATCCAGCGCCATGACGATTTCCCCCGTGGCGATGGAGAGTCCTGCATTGAGTGACGAAACCCG
>DAIQRN010000086.1:0-8702 GCA_036786185.1 Acidovorax sp.
CCACCACCGCCTGGGCGTTGATGGCAATGTCCACCGGCTCGGGCAGATCGACGCGCCGGAACACGATGCCCGTATCGGGCTGCGCCGGGCGCAACGTCAACTCGACCCGCTGGCCGCTGTGCAGGCCCACGCCGACGGCACGGGTCAGGGTCTTGATGGTGCGTTGCTGGAGCATAACCTTGCGATTTTAGTCGGCGCTCCTCAGTCTTGCTGCCGCCTTGGGGCTTTCCCCTCGATGCTTGACTTGAGTGCTTGAATTTCAGTACTTGAATAAAACCACCTGCGGACTCACCAGCTCTTCTTCCAGCAGCTTGAGCACGGCCGCTTTGTGCTGGGCCGTCATCTTGGAGGCATGGCTCGCCACGCTGATGGCTGCAACATGGTTGGCTTGCACACAGATGGCGACACCAACGCCGATCGCACCTGTCGTAAGCAGGTTCACGGTCTCGGAGCGGCGCAGTCTCCGCGTATGCACCACCATCTGCCGCAAGCGCTCCTCTGAGATTCCTGCCGCCTCGTAGTCAAGACTGCGGCGTTGGTATATCTGCTCGAGTTCTTTGTCGCGCAGGGTGGCGGCAAGCGCCAGGCTGGCCGTGCCCTGCCCCAACAGGCGGATCTGGCCCGTCATCAGACTATGTGCGTGCAATGGGTGGTCGCCTACTTCCACATGCAGGCAATGCGCAAAATCGCCGATGCGGACGATGAGAAATACCGAATCTCCAGTGCGACTGGCTATACGTTTCATCGCCGGGCGGCACGCCTCGAAGATGGGTGGTTTTGTCATGGCCGCCATGCCGGTGAACATGGCCTCCACACCTAGCCGATAGCGGCCGCTGTGTTCATCCCTCGCGGCAAACCCTGACTCGGTCAACACCATCAGCAGCCGCCTTGCTGTCGTTCTATTGAGACCGGACAGCTGCGCCAATTCATTGATGGCCAAGCCTTGGACGTGGTGGCAGGCAATCAAGCGCAAGACAGCAACCAGGCGCGCGGGGCTTTGCGCTCCGGGAAAACCTGAGTTCATATCGTGAACAAGCTGCCCGTCTACCTTTGTCATCCCAGCGCTCCCGGCCCATAGTGCATTGTCCCGGCCCATAGTGCATTGGTCAGCCCCGTTGTCCCCGGGGCGTCAATACAGCTTCAGAAAACATGGCACCCGTCAGCAGGAGTATGAGATGAGCACTTACCGGCCCGTACACACCCCCCACATACCACCCGTCGTTGACGATGGGAAAGCGCCCCGCTGGACACGGCGCCCCCCGCAGTCGAACTGGGGAGACTTTGGCCCGGAAGATCAATATGGCCGCCTGAACTACCTGGACGCGGAAAAGGTGAAGCAAGCCGCGCAAGAAATCCAGACCGGGCAGCGTTTCTGTCTGAGCCTACCGTTGAACCTGCCCGGCGGCAATGCCCTCAATCCACGCCGCCACCCCCCCGTCATCAAGCCCTCCATGCGCCCGCTGGGCCCCGGAATGAATTTTGCGTTGTCACAAGAAAACCCAAACTACACCGACGTGGTAAGTGACGACTACGCACAAATTTACCTGCAGTACTCGACCCAATGGGATGCTCTGTCGCATGTCGGCAGCCATTTCGATATCAATAGCGACGGCATCGACGAACTGGTCTATTACAACGGCTTTCAGGCGGGCATCGACATTCTGGCGCCCAAGGACTTGCCCGGCATGGATGGCCAGTCACGTGCCAAGGCGCTGGGCGTGGAGCGCCTGGCCGAGCAGGCCATCCAGGGCCGCGGGGTATTGGTCAATCTGCGCAAGCATTTTGGTGATGGTCACACCCTGGTCACCGGCAAGATGCTCAAGCAGGTACTGGAGCGTGACGGCATTGAGATCAGTAAGGGTGACATCGTGGCGCTGTACACCGGCTTTTCCGAGCTGCTCATAGCCTGCAACGGGCAGCCCCGCGCCGACATGGCCGAGACCGTCTGCGCGGTACTCGACGGCCGCGACCCGGAGCTACAGCAATGGATCATCGACAGCCACATCGCCTGCCTGGTGGCAGACAACTATGGCATCGAAGCCGTTCCCGGCCGCCCCATGGACGGTTCCTGCGCCTTCCTGCCTCTGCATGAACTGTGCCTGTTCAAGCTGGGCATGCCGTTTGGGGAGTTGTGGTACCTACACGAGCTGGCGCGATGGCTTGAAAATAAAGGGCGCTACCGTTTCATGCTTACCGCTCCCGCCTTGCGCTTGCCCGGCGCGGTGGGATCTCCAGTGACGCCGGTCGCCACGGTATGAGGATGGCATCCATGACCAAGAGCGCAGCAACAACCCCCATGGCTACGCGCCCCGCCACCCTGAGCGGCATGCTGGCCTCGGCCCCCGGCGATGCGATTGCACTGACCTTTGAAGGTCAAACGCTTACCTACGACGAGTTGCGCGATCAGGTGGCGCACATGGCCAGTGGCCTGCGCCAACAAGGGTTGCAAGCCGGCGACGTGTTGGGTATCTGGCTGCCCAACACACCACGTTGGCTGATCCTGCACCTGGCCTGCGCCTCACTGGGCGTGGCCAGCCTCAGCCTGAATCTCAAACTCGGAGTGAAGGAGCTTGTCAGCTTCATAGACCGCTCCCAATGCAAAGCCTTGGCGTTTGACCGCGACATCGTGAACGCGCACGCACCAGTCAATGATGCACAAGCTGCGCACAACGCTGCCTTTTTGGCTGGTAACAGCCTGGCGCAGGTGTGGCAACAACATGCTGGCTCGTTACGCTGGTTGGTTGATGCGACGGTGAACACGGCGGCTGTTAATGCTCCTGGTTGGCCGGCATTGGCCGAGCAGATTCCCAGTGTCACGCACTGCACGCCCATGTGGGCCGCTTGGACATCCTTGGAGACAACACCCGTTGCTACGGTAGCGGACGATTCGGCAACTCTTGCACAAAGGCCCTGCATCATCCTGTCATCGTCCGGGACAACCAGCATGCCCAAGCTGATTGTTCACAGCCAGTCCAATGTCGCCCTGCATGCGCAGGATGCAGCGCCTGCCTTCGGGGCCGATGCCAGTTGCAGCACCTTGCTGGCGTTGCCCATATGCGGCGCCTTTGGCTACACCGCGGCGATGATGACGCTGGCAGCCGGTGCCACGCTGGTGCTGCATGAAGTCTTCCAGCCCGCGCAGGCAGCGGTCACCCTGCAGCAACTCGCCATCACACACATGTTCGGTACCAACGACATGGTGGACAAAATGATCGCCCCTCTGACCGCAGGCTGGCAGCCCAAAGCTCTGCGATTTTTCGGCCATGCCAACTTCGTGCCTGGTCTCGATGAGCTGCCCGCACAAGCCCAGCGCCTGGGCATACCCATGGTGGGTTGCTTTGGTATGAGCGAAATCCTGGCGCTGTTCGCCCACCAGGATCCGGCCGCCCCCCTGGAACGCCGTGCCCAGGCTGGCGGTATTCCCGTCACAGCCACAGCCCAGGTGCGCGCCCGCCTGGTTGAGACAGGTGAGCTGGCTGCCCCTATGGAGCCGGGGGAGCTGGAATTTCGCGGACCCTACATGATGCAGGGCTACCTGGGCAACGCCGAGGCCACAGCCAAGGCATTCACTGACGACGGTTTTCTGCGCTCTGGCGATCTGGGTTATGTCAATGGCGATGGCGGATTCACCCATGTCTCGCGCCTGGGCGATGTGCTGCGCATCGGGGGTTTTTTGGTTGACCCTGCGGAGATTGAAGAGGCCGTGCTCAGCGCCAGTGGTGCCAATGCCTGCCAAGTGGTTGCAGTAAATGCGGCAGGCAGTTCACGGCCGGTAGCGTTTGTCGTTCTTGATACGGGCAGTGCCATTGACGAAGACGCCATCAAGACCCAACTGCAGCAACAGATAGCGCGCTACAAGGTGCCGATTCGCATCCTCACCGTAGAGAGCTTTCCCTACACCATGGGACCCAACGGCATGAAGGTGAAACGCAATGAGTTGCGGGATCTCGCACAGACACTGCTTGCACAGGAGGCTTCAAAGTGAAGCCGAGTTGGATCCTTTGCCAACACCCTGTGTCATGCCCGGCAGCTCTGTGCCTTCAGTGTGCAGACCTATTGGCGCCCCGGATTAGCTGAAAGGCATGGCATGACGACCACCAACGCCAACCAGCGCATTCTCATCACGGGCGCCAGCCGTGGCATTGGCCGAGCCGCCATGCGCTATCTTGCCCATGCGGGCTACCAGGTCGTAGGCTTGGCACGCCACGCACCTAGTGATGCCCAGTCAGGCGAGTGCTTTGTGCAGTGCGATCTGGCGGATCTGGAGTCCGCACGTCGGATAGTCGAAAGCCTGGCCCGGGAGGGAGCTTTCTATGGGCTGGTCAACAACGCTGCCATTGCCCACACCACGAGCATCGCCGACACACGCATAGCCGACATGAACCAGGCCATGACCTTGAACGTGAATGCAGCACTGGTCTGCCTGCAGGCCTTGATGCCCGGCATGCAGCAGGCGGGCATCGGCCGGGTGGTGAATATCTCTTCACGTGCCGCGTTGGGCAAACCAAATCGCACGGCATATAGCGCAACCAAGGCAGCCCTGATTGGCATGAGCCGCACCTGGGCACTAGAGCTGGCGCCGCACAACATCACGGTCAACGTGATCGCCCCCGGACCAGTAGCTACGGAGCTGTTCAAACAAGCCAGCCCTCCAGACGCTGAGCAAACCCGCGCCCTGCTGGCTGCAGTGCCGCTGCAACGTGTATCGGAGCCGGAAGAAATCGCCCATGCCATCGGTTTTTTGCTGCATCCACTCAGTGGATATATGACCGGACAGACCTTGCATATCGACGGTGGCCTGACCATCAGCACCACCAGGCTGTAAGGCCCGAAAGCGCACCCAATCCTCTCGCGACAGCCATTCATTACAACCCACCAAAGGAGACGACATCATGTTTATCAAACACCATTGCGCACTGGCCATTGCAACACTGCTGTGCACGGCCGTACAGGCCCAAGGCAATCAACCCGTGCGCATCGGCCTGATCGTCGATCAGTCCAGCGTCTACTCCGCCGCGACGGGCAAGGGCAGCATCACCGGTGCCCAGATGGCGATCGAAGAACATGGTGGCAAGGTGCTCGGGCGCCCCATTGAGCTACTGAACTTCGATCACCAAAGCAAGGCCGACTCCGCCGCATCGAAAGCCAGGGAGTGGTATGACAACGGCATCGATGCCATCCACGAGGCGAGCGGCTCTGCCGCGGCACTGGCGGTGCTGACCGTAGCCAAAGAAAAGAACAAGGTGCTGGTGATGAGCGGCCCAGCCAGCGACCGCATCACGGGTGACATGTGCGCACCCACCGTCGCGCATTGGGCCTACAACTCCTATGCGCTGGCGAACACCGTTGGCAAGGCGGCGGCCGAGCGTTTTGGCAAGAACTGGTTCTTTATTGCCGCCGATTACTCTGGCGGCCAGGATGTGGTCAAGGCCACGACCCAGGCCATCGCCACCGTCGGCGGCAAGGTCATAGGCGAGGCCAAACACCCGCTGAACGCATCCGATTTTTCCTCAGCCGTAGTGCAGGCGCAGTCCACTAAAGCCGACGTCATTGGTTTGGCCAATTTCGGCAATGATCTAGTGAACTCCATCAAGGCAGCGCGCGAGTTCGGCATCAAACCCGACGGCAAACAAAAACTGGCCAGCCTGCTGATGTACATCACCGATGTGCACTCGCTGGGCCTCAAGACCGCGCAAGGCATGCTGCTGTCAGAAGCGTTCTACTGGGACATGAACGATGAGACCAGGGCGTTTGCCAAGAAATTCTTTTCCAAGATGAACGCCATGCCCAACATGAGCCAGATGGGGGTGTATTCCTCGGTCAAGCATTACCTCAAAGCCATGGAGGCTGCCGGCTCCACTGACTCCAACGCGGTGATGACCAAGATGCAAGAAATGCCGATCAATGACGTTTTCGTCAAGAACGGAAAACTGCGCTCCGATGGAATGATGGTGCATGACATGTATCTCTTCCAGGTCAAGTCTCCAGCGGAGTCCAAGTATGCATGGGATTACTACAAGGTTCTGGGCTCGGTACCTGCCGACAAGGCCTTCATTCCATTGAGTGAATCTGCCTGTCCGTTGGTGAAAAAAAACTGACCCTTCGCAACCTGCCGGCTGGCACCGACAGCGCTTGATGCACCCGTTCCTCCCTGAACACAGGAGACAAACATCCATGCAGCCTTCTAAACTCAAACACACAGCCACCCTGGCGTGCATCTCTGCCTTGGCGGTACCGGCTTTCGCGGCCGAGGACTACCCCAAGAGCCCCATCACACTCGTCGTAGGTTACGGTGCCGGTGGCAGCACAGACGTCTGCAATCGTGTGTTAGCGCTGGACGTTGGCAAGCAGTTGGGCCAGCCTGTGGTGGTTGATAACAAACCAGGAGCTGGCTCCTCCCTGTCGATCAGCTTCATCATTCGACAGCGACCAGACGGCTACAGCATCGCATCACTATCCACGGGCGCCGTACTCAACCAGGTGCTTTCGCCGAATATCAAGTACGACGTCACGAAAGACCTCACCCCCATCGCCATGGTCGCCCAATATCAGGTGGGTGTCTTGGTTCGCGCAGATTCACCATATAAAACTATGGCCGACCTGATCGGCGCGTCCCAAAGTGCCAAGAAGCAACTGACCTACAGCACGGCAGGTATAGGAACACCGCAACATCTGACAGCAGAGCGGCTCGCGCAAAAGATCGCTGCGCAATGGGTGCATGCACCGTATAAGAGCGGCCCGGAAGCGATTACCGCGCTCATACGCGGCGACGTCGATTTCATGGCACAGACCGCTGAATGGGTGCCATATGTGCGCGACGGGCGCCTGCGCCTGCTGTCTGTGTTTACCGACGAACGCATCAAGGGCTTTGATGCGCCGACCCTCAAAGAATTGGGTTACGACCTTGTTGCTCCCAGCATCCTGGGTATCGCTGGCCCGGCGAAGATGGATGCCGCCATCGTCAAGAAATTGCAAGACGCGTTTCACAAGGCGAGCCAGACGGCTGAATTTCAAAGCTGTGCCGACCAGTTCGGCCTGAAGCCCGACTTCAAGGACGCCTCGACCTTTGGAGTCTTCTTGAAAGACACCCTAAGCAGTTGGACACCACTGCTCAAACAATTTGCCAACAAGGAATGAGTCGATGAGCGCTCAACACCCCCACAGCTCAACCTGGCTGGAGTGGCCATTTTTCGACGATAGTCACCGCCAACTCGCCGTGGAACTGGACACCTGGTGCCAGCAACACTTGCAGCACATTGACGAAGCCAATCTGCACACTGCATGCCGTGATTTGGTCTTCGCACTCGGACAAGGTGGCTGGCTGCGGTACAGCGTCATTGCGGGCGACAAAGGTCAATTTGGCGGCCAGGCTGCCGAACTAGACTCCCGCAGCCTGTGCATCATCCGGGAAACCCTGGCGCGTCACCATGCCCTGGCGGACTTCGCGTTCGCCATGCAAGGGCTGGGCAGTGGATCCATCTCCCTGGCTGGCAATGACGGGCAAAAGGCAGCCTACCTACCCGCAGTTGCCAAGGGCGCGAAAATCGGCGCCTTCGCGTTGTCTGAACCCGACGCCGGATCGGACGTGGCGGCACTGTCGTGCAAGGCCGAGGCCGATGGCGACAACTATGTCCTAAATGGCCGCAAGACCTGGGTTTCCAACGGGGGGCTTGCGGATTTTTACTGCGTGTTTGCGCGCACCGATGCCAATGCAGGTTCACGCGGCATTTCTGCCTTCATAGTAGAGGCTGACACACCGGGACTTAAGGTAGAGGAAACGATCAACGTCATGTCACCCCATCCACTGGCCACGCTTCTATTCGAGAACTGCAGAGTTCCACAGAGTTGCATGCTGGGCGCCCCAAACCAGGGATTCAAGCTGGCCATGCGATCGCTGGATATTTTCCGATCCTCGGTCGCAGCCGCAGCCATTGGTTTTGCACGCCAGGCCTTGCAGGAGGGCTTGCAACACGCCACGCAGCGCAAGATGTTTGGCCAGACGCTAGCCGACTTCCAACTCACCCAGGCGGCGTTCGGAGACATGGCCACCGCCATAGACCAAAGCGCTTTACTCACCTACCGAGCAGCCTGGGTGCGGGATGTGCAAAAGCGTCCCGCCACCGCAGAGACGGCAATGGCCAAGATGGCGGCCACTGAATCTGCTCAACAGGTGATAGACCGCACACTGCAAATGTTCGGTGGCAAGGGCGTGACAGTAGGCAACCCGCTGGAGCGGCTGTATAGAGACATACGCTCACTGCGGATCTATGAAGGCGCGACGGAAGTGCAAAAGCTCATCATCAGCCGGGAGTTGTTGAAAGCCTTTGCACCCCAGCCCAAGGCCTGAGCTTCGAAGCTACTGCCCAACAAAAAACCGGTGCCATGCACCGGTTTTTTTGAGTCTCAGACGCAGGTGCGTCTTGCGGTCAATCCGCCTGCTTGCGCAGAAAAGCCGGGATCTCCAGCTCGTCCATGCCGCCCGAGGACAGCGCATCCACGCGCGCCGTGGCAGCCGTGCGGTTGGTGCGCCAGACGCTAGGCACCTGCATGTTGCCGTATTCGGCCTGGACCGCTGCGCCGCCGAGCACGCCGCCGGGCACGCCCAGGGCGGCGCCGGCCATGGGCATCTGGTAGGCCACGTTGTCGGTGCCGGTGCGCAAGGATCCCTGCACCACCTGCATGGTCTGGCGGCGCGCGTTGGC
>DAIQRN010000514.1:0-1998 GCA_036786185.1 Acidovorax sp.
CGTCGCCCAGGTAGGCCAGGTGGTTGGCCTTGGCGCCGTCGGCCAGTGTGCTGTTCTTCACTTCCACAAAGTTGCCGATGTGCACTTCGCGGCCCAGCTGCGCGCCGGGGCGCAGGCGGGCAAAGGGGCCAATCAAGGCGCCCTCGCCCACGGTGGCGCCGGCCTTTTCGCCGTCGATGTGGGTGTAGGGGTGGATGACTGCGCCCGCCGCGATGCGCGCGTTGGCGATGCAGCAGTTGGCGCCAATGCTCACGCCCTCGCCCAGCTCAACCAGGCCGGTGAAGACGCAGTTCACGTCAATCTCCACGTCCTGGCCGCAGACCAGCTCCCCACGCACGCCGGTGCGGGTGTCGTCGCGCAGGTCAAAGCGGGCCGGGTCGGCCAGGCGCACGCCCTGCTCCATCAAGGCGCGGGCCTGGCGCAGCTGGTGGGCGCGCTCCAGCTCGGCCAGTTGCAGGGGGCTGTTCACGCCCGCCACCTGCAGGGCATCGGTGATGCGGTGGGCCACCACGGGCACGCCGTCGGCCACGGCCATGGCGACCACGTCTGTCAGGTAGTACTCGCCCTGGGCGTTGTGGTTCGTCAGCCGCGCCAGCCAGGGCGTGAGCAGGCGCGCGGGCACGGCCATGATGCCGCTGTACACCTCGGTGATGGCGCGTTGCGCATCGCTGGCGTCTTTGTGCTCGACGATGCCTTGCACGGCGCCGTCGGCATTGCGCACGATGCGGCCGTAGCCGGTGGGGTCGGGCAGCGTGACGGTGAGCAGCGCCAGCCGCTCGCCACCGCTGGCGGCCACCAGGGCGCGCAGGGTGTCGGCCTGGGTCAGGGGCACATCGCCCGAGAGGACGACCGCCGTGCCGTCCGCAGGCAAATGGGGCACGGTCTGCTGCACGGCGTGGCCGGTGCCCAGTTGCGGTTCCTGCCGCACAAACTTCAGATCAAAATGGGCTGTAGCGCTTGCTGCACCTGCGGTGGCCGCTTCCACTTCTGTAGCACCATGGCCGGTGATGACGATGGCGCTGCGGGCCTGCAGGTGGGCGGCCTGGTCCAGCACATGGTGCAGCAGCGGGCGCCCGGCCAGGCGTTGCAGCACCTTGGGGGTGCGGCTTTTCATGCGCGTGCCCTTGCCGGCCGCCATGATGAGGATGTCGAGTGGAGTCATGAGAGCAAATCCGTGGGTGGGCGCAGCGGGCAGCCGCCGCGCGGGTTGCCGCCGATTATCGGCGCTGGCCCGCCACGCGTTGGCCCGCTATGTAAACAATAGCTGCCTGCGCTTTTACAGCGGGCGCCACAGGCACTTTTTGCGTCATGCGGCGGCGTCTTGGCACCGCGCTACAGCATGGGCAGCAGCCGGGGTGGACGGTCGTAATACTCGGCAATGCGCGCCAGCGCCCGGGTGTTGAGCATGCGCAGCCGCCCGTTCTTGAGTTCGTGCAGACCCAGGGCCGACAGGCGCCGCAGCGTCTTGTTGGTGTGCACCAGCGACAACCCCAGCGCATCGGCAATGTGCTGCTGGTTGAGCGGGAATGCGACCGAGCCGTCCTCCACCAGCCCGATGCGCTCCATGCGCCGGTACAGGTGCATGAGCAGCATGGCCACGCGCTCGGTGGCGTTGCGCCGGCCTGCCGTGAGCAGGTGGTCGTCCACATGGCCTTCTTCGTGCGCCGACAGCCAGGTGATGTCATAGCCCAGACGCGGGTGCTCGCGAAACAGCGTCCATAGGCCATCGCTGGGGAACACGCACAGCGTGCAATCGGTAAGCGCCTCCACCCCGTGCATCGAGGCATCGCCAAACTCCTGCTGCAAGCCCACCAGGTCGCCCGGCAGCAAGAAGTTCAGGATCTGGCGCCGCCCGTCGCTGAGCGTTTTGTAGCGAAACGCCCAGCCCGAATACAGCGTGAAAAGGCGGGCATTGTCCTGGTTTTCGTGCACCACAGCGCCGCCTGCGGGCACCGTGGCCGTGTCTGCCCGAAAGCGCTGGATAAAGTCCAGCTGCTC
>DAIQRN010000515.1:0-1991 GCA_036786185.1 Acidovorax sp.
ACAAGAACCAGGCGGTGGATGGCTGAAGCGCACGGGCAGGGCGCCGCACCGCTGCCGCGCCTGAACCTGGCGCTGCAGGGCGGCGGCTCGCACGGCGCGCTGACCTGGGGCGTCCTCGACGCGCTGCTCGAGGATGGCCACTGGCGTTTCGACGGCGTGAGCGGCACCAGCGCCGGTGCCATGAACGCCGTGGCCCTGGCGCATGGCTTTGCCAAGGCCGCGCATGACCACAAGGACCCGCGCGACGCCCACCAGGCGGGCTGCCAGCAGGCGCGCGAGGCGCTGACCCGGCTGTGGGAGGGCGTGGGCACGCTGGGCAGCCTGATGTGGGGCGTGCCGCTGGCGGCGGCCAATCCGATGCTGGGTCTGATGAGCCAGTGGCTGTCGCCCTACCAGACCAATCCGCTCGACATCAACCCGTTGCGCCGCCTGCTGGAGCGCGAGGTGGACTTCGACCTGCTGTGCGCGGCGCGGCGCACCAGCGGCGGCGCCAGCGGGCCGCGCGTGTTTGTGTGCGCCACCAATGTGCGCACGGGACGGGGCGAGATTTTCTCGGGGCCCCAGCTCAGCGCCGACGCGGTGATGGCCTCGGCCTGCCTGCCGCTGCTGTTCAAGGCCGTGGAGATCAACGGCCAGCACTACTGGGACGGCGGCTACTCGGGCAACCCGGCGCTGCACCCGCTGATCTACCAGACCGAGACCAGCGACATCCTGCTGGTGCAGATCAACCCCATCGAGCACATCGGGCTGCCGAACTCCGGCCCCGAAATCATGGAGCGCATGAACGAAGTCACCTTCAACGCCAGCCTGCTGGCCGAGATGCGCGCCATCGAGTTCGTGCGCCGCCTGCTGGCCGAGGGCAAACTCGATGCGCGCCGCTACAAGAGCGTGCGCATGCACCGCATCGACGGCGGCGCCGTGCTGGAGCCGTTTGGCTCCGACAACAAGACGCGCGTGGACCTGTCCTTTGTGCGCCAGCTCTTTGCGCTGGGCCGCACGGCAGGGCAGACCTGGCTGGCCGCGCACCGCGCCGACGTGGGTGTGCGCCCCACGATCCGGATCGCCGACAATGCCTGACCCACAGGTCTTTCGTTCTTCACTTCACCATGCACGATCCGAACTGCCTTTTCTGCAAGATCATCGCGGGCCAGATTCCCTCGAAAAAAGTCTATGAAGACGAGGAAATCTTCGCCTTTCACGACATCCACCCCTGGGCGCCGGTGCACTTTCTGATGGTGCCCAAGCTGCATATCCCTTCGATGGCCCAGGTCACTGCCGAGCATGCCCCCCTGCTGGGGCGCATGATGGCGCTGGCCCCCCGGCTGGCGCAGGAGCAGGGCTGCAACCCGTATCCCGAGGGCGGTTTCCGCGTGGTGGTCAATACCGGCGTGGAGGGCGGCCAGGAGATCCACCACCTGCACGTCCACGTCATCGGCGGCCCGCGCCCCTGGCTCAAGGGCTGAATCTGGCTGAACCCAGTGGGTGGCAGGGGGTTCCGCCAATACCTGCCACGCCCCCGTCTAAAATGATTGCAATTCGTTAGGAGATATTCCATGGGCTCGTTTTCCATTTGGCACTGGCTGGTCGTGCTGCTGATCGTCGTCATGGTGTTTGGCACCAAGAAGCTCAAGAACATGGGCTCCGACCTGGGAGGCGCCGTCAAGGGCTTCAAGGACGGCATGAAGGACGGTGCGGCCGACGCGCCTGCCGCACCGCCCGCTGGTCAGGTGGCCAACAACGCGGCGGCCGACAAGACCACCATCGACGTGGAAGCCAAGCAAAAGAGCTGATCTGATCCATGATCGACATTGGCCTGTCCAAGATGGCGCTGATCGGCGCGGTGGCGTTGATCGTCATCGGCCCCGAAAAGCTGCCCCGCGTGGCCCGCACGGTGGGCACGTTGCTGGGCAAGGCGCAGCGCTACGTGTCGGACGTGAAGGCCGAGGTCAACCGGTCCATGGAGCTGGACGAGCTCAAGAAGATGAAGGACA
>DAIQRN010000516.1:0-1983 GCA_036786185.1 Acidovorax sp.
CAATTTCGTCATGGTCGGTCAAGGACCAGAGCTCCACGCCATTGGCCTTGGCGCGGGCTGCGAGGTCTTCGGGTGTCAAGGTTCCGTCTGACACCACGGAGTGGCAGTGCAGGTCAGCGTTGAGGTAGGTAGTCACGGTTTCATTCTACGGGTTTGCCTCAGACCGCGAGGGTGGCATAGGTTTTATCATTTGTTTAAATAAAATAAATGATAAATCTGATTTATTCCTCAGTCCCGTAGCCTTTCGGCCGGTAGCGGTTCCTCTTTTCCCTTCATTCCTCCAAATCATGAAATTCAACGACCTGCGTGTGGCACACAAGATGTGGAGCGTGATCCTCGGCCTTTTGTTGCTGATGTTGGCAGCTGCTGTGAGCACCCAGCTGTACAGCCGCAGCGTGACCGATAAGACTGAGGCTTTGGTGTAGAAGTATGAGAGAGCCATCACCACCGCCGTAAGCTGGCGTGGGCTGGCAGAGTTGGCCGTGACGATGTCAATGGCGAGCTTTGTCACCACCGATACCAAACTCAAAGAAGACTTTGACGCCCGTGTGCCCGCGCTCACTGCACGCATCACCCCAGTGCAGGAAAAGATCAACAAATCTGCCATTTCAGATGCCGACAAGGCCGCACTGGCGGCTGTCGCTGCTGCACGCGCAGACGTGCGCGGCCAGGGTGACAGGCTCAAGGAGCTGGTGGATGCGGGTGATGCTGCAGCCAAACAGGCATTCCTGGAGACTGTGTATCGCCCCAAGATCATGTTGTACCTAGAGTCGATCGACAAGTTTGTAGCGTTGCAAGAGCGTCAACGCGATGAGGCTGTGCAGGCTGCTCAGGTCGCAGGAACAAAGATGGTGTGGGTGGCGGCCACCGTGGTTGTGGTGTTGATCTTGCTGGGCATGGGTTTGGCTGCCCTGCAGGTGCGTTCTGTCACCGAGCCTCTGGACCGCGCCGTGGACACCGCCAACGCCATCGCCGCAGGCGACCTGACCCGCGAGCTGCAAACCAGCCGGAAAGACGAACTCGGCCAGATGCTGCGCGCCCTCTCTGACATGTCGGCCCGCCTGCGCGGGGTGGTGAGCGAAGTGCGCCCGGGCGTGGACTCTGTGTCTTCCGCCTCCATCGAAATCGCCAACGGCAACCACGACCTCTCGGCCCGCACCGAGCAGACTGCAGCCAACCTCGAAGAAACCGCATCGAGCATGGAGGAACTCACCGCCACCGTCACCCAATCAGCCGACACCGCCCGCCAGGCCAACCAGCTCGCAGGCACTGCAGCCCAGGCCGCCGCCCGCGGTGGCGAAGTGGTGGGCCAGGTGGTCACCAGCATGCAGCAGATTACCGAAAGCACCCGCAAGATCAGCGACATCATCGGCGTCATTGACGGCATCGCCTTCCAGACCAACATCCTGGCCCTGAACGCCGCCGTGGAAGCGGCCCGCGCAGGCGAACAAGGCCGCGGCTTTGCGGTCGTCGCCAGCGAAGTACTCAGTCTGGCCGGGCGCAGCGCCGAAGCCGCCAAGGAAATCAAGCCCCTGATTGGCAAATCGGTGGAAAACGTGGAAAGCGGCTCCGAGCAAGTCGCCCAGGCGGGCCGGGCCATGGACGAAATCGTTTCCAGCGTGCGCCGCGTCAGCGACCTCATTGGCGAAATTACCGCATCGTCCACCGAACAGCGCGACGGCATTGCCCAGGTCAACCAAGCTGTGGCCAACCTGGATCAGATGACCCAGCAAAACGCTGCGCTGGTGGAAGAATCCACGGCGGCCGCCGCCTCCATGCGCGACCAGGCCCAGCGCCTGGCCGAAGTGGTGGCCGTGTTCAACGTGGGGGGCAGCACCCGGGCCGCAGCGCCAGCCCCCCGCCCAGCCGCCCAGGCTGCGCTTGCCGCACGCCTCGCACCAACACCCGCCCCCGCCCCAGCGCGGGCAGCGGTTCGGGCTGCAGTGGCAAGCGGCCCCAAGGCAGCCCCTGCCGCCAAGCTCG
>DAIQRN010000087.1:0-1302 GCA_036786185.1 Acidovorax sp.
ACGATGCGGTGCTGACGGGCGTGGAGACCCGCACCTCGTCCCCGCTCAAGATCGGACGGGACGAGAACCTGCAAAGCCTGAACACGCTCGGCCTGTACCCGGCGGGCGAAGGCGCCAGCTATGCGGGCGGCATTCTGTCGGCCGGGGTGGACGGCATCAAGGTGGGCGAGACCGTGGCGCGCGCCATGCTGGGCGAATAGCCCTCATTCGCCCAGTATCTCCAGCGCCTCGCGCGAGATCTGGAGCCACAGCTCTTCCTGCAGGATGCCCGCCTTGAGCACCAGGTGCTGCAGGCGCCGCTCGCGCGTGGGCGCCTTGCCCACGAAGTCGCGCTGCTCCAGGCGCTGGTAGAGCGCGAGCTTGTCCTCGTGCAGCGCCTGGCGCCTTTCGATCTCCGCGCACAGCTCGTTCGAGCCCAGCGCCGCCTCGGCGCGCAGCCGCACCATCAGCTCATCGCGCAGTGGCTTGGGGTCTTCCTGCTGGGCCACCCAGTGCCGCAGCTCCTTGCGCCCGGCGGGCAGGATGCGGTATTGCCGCTTGCGGCCCCGGCCTGACTCCTCGGGCAGCGCCTCAATCCAGCCCGCCTCTTCCAGCCGCGCCAGTTCTCGGTAGATCTGCTGGTGCGTGGCATGCCAGAAATAACCGATGGAGCGGTCGAAGCGCTCGGCAAGCTCGGAGCCCGAGCACGGATGCTCGATCAACGCGGTAAGAAGGGCATGCGGCAGGGACATGCCGGTATTTTATGCAATCGGTTGTGCAACCAGTTGCATTAAATCAAAGAGGCAACTACATTTGCGCAACCAGTTGCATAGAAAGACGAAACGCCATGCCCCACTACCCCCGCCTGAACGCTCCGCTCGACCTGGGCTTTACCACCTTGCGCAACCGCGTGCTCATGGGTTCCATGCACGTGGGCCTCGAAGAAGTGCCCCATGGCTTTGAGCGCATGGCCGCCTTCTACGCCGAACGCGCACGTGGCGAAGTGGGCTTGATCGTGACCGGCGGCATCGCCCCCAACGAGCGCGCCCGGCCCATGCAGGGCGGTGCCATGCTGGTAACCGCGGACGATGCCGAACACCACCGCATCGTGACAAAGGCCGTGCATGCCGAGGGCGGCAAGATCGCCATGCAGATCCTGCACTTTGGCCGCTACGCCTATCACCGAGAGCAGGTGGCTCCCAGCGCCTTGCAGGCGCCCATCAACCCCTTCGTGCCCCACGCGTTGAGCACCGAGGAAGTCGATCAGACCATCGACGACTTCGCGCGCTGTGCCGCCCTGGCCCAGCATGCTGGTTACGACGG
>DAIQRN010000087.1:1312-8563 GCA_036786185.1 Acidovorax sp.
ATCGCCGCGCGCACCAACCACCGCGACGACGAGTGGGGCGGCAGCTATGCCAACCGCATGCGCTTCCCGGTGGAGATCGTGCGCCGCACGCGCGAACGGGTGGGGCAAAACTTCATCATCATCTACCGCCTGTCCATGCTCGACCTGGTGGAGGGTGGCTCCACGCTGGAAGAAGTGATCGAGCTCGCCCAGGCCATCGAGGCGGCGGGAGCGACCATTCTGAACACCGGCATCGGCTGGCACGAGGCGCGCATTCCCACCATCGCCACCAAGGTACCGCGCGCCGCATATGCCTGGGTGACGAAGCGGCTCATGGGCCAGGTGGGCATTCCGCTGATCACATCCAACCGCATCAACACGCCCGAGGTGGCCGAACAACTGCTGGCCGATGGCTATGCCGACATGGTGTCCATGGCCCGTCCATTGCTGGCCGATGCCGACTTCGTGCGCAAGGCCCGCCAGGGCCGGGCCGACGAGATCAACACCTGCATCGCCTGCAACCAGGCGTGCCTGGACCACACTTTCGCGGGCAAGGTCACGTCCTGCCTGGTCAACCCGCGCGCATGCCATGAGACGGAACTGACCATCAAGCCCGTGCAAGCGCCCAAGCGCATCGCCGTGGTGGGCGCGGGCCCTGCCGGATTGAGCTTCGCCATCACCGCAGCCCAGCGCGGCCACGCCGTGACGCTGTTCGATGCCGCAACCGAAATCGGCGGCCAGCTCAACATCGCCAAGAAGGTGCCGGGCAAGGAAGAGTTCCACGAGATGCTGCGCTACTTCCGCCGCCAGATCGACCTGCAGAATGTGGCGGTCAAGCTAAACACGCGCGTCAGCGCGGACCAACTCGCGGCAGCGGGCTTTGATGAAATCATCCTGGCCACCGGCATCCAGCCCCGCGTGCCCGCCATCGATGGCGTGGGGCACCCCAAGGTACTGAATTACCTGGACGTGCTGCGCGACGAAAAACCCGTGGGCCAGCGCGTGGCCGTGATCGGCGCGGGCGGCATAGGCTTTGACGTGAGCGAATACCTAGCGCACACCGGCGAGAGCGGTGCCCTTGCGCCCCAGAAGTTCTATGAGGAATGGGGCATCGACACCACCTACGCCCAGCCTGGCGGCCTGCGCCGCCCGCAGGCCGAGCCGCCCGCGCGGCGCGTGCACCTGCTGCAACGCAAGTCCACCAAGGTGGGCGACCAGCTCGGCAAGACCACGGGGTGGATCCACCGCACCTCGCTCAAGGCACGCCGCGTCGCCATGCATTCCAGCGTGAACTATGAGCGCATCGACGACGCAGGCCTGCACGTCACCGTGGACGGCCACCCCCAGGTACTGGAGGTGGACACGGTGGTGGTCTGCGCAGGCCAGGAGCCGCTGCGCGAACTGCACGATGCCTTGCTGGCTGCGGGCTGCTCCGTTCACCTCATCGGCGGCGCCGACCTCGCCGCCGAATTGGACGCCAAGCGCGCCATCGACCAGGGCACGCGCCTGGCGGCCCGCATCTGATTCTTTCCACCACCCTCCCCAGGAGACGAACCATGTCGCAATCCCCGAAAAACCTGCACCCCTCCGTCGCCAAATCGCTGGACTTCTGGCACCAGATGGTCGCCAGACAAGACCTTGGCGAGCTGAACACCATCGTCCATCCCGACGCAGTGTTCCGCTCGCCCGTCGCGCACCAGGCCTACACCCCAGCACCCGCGCTGATTTTGGCGCTGTCCACCGTCATCCAGGTGTTCAAGAACTTCACCTACCACCGCCAGCTCGCCACTGACGATGGCCTGAGCGTGGTGCTGGAGTTCAGCGCGGACGTGGGCGACAAGAAGGTCAAGGGCATCGACCTCATCCGCTTCAACGAGCAGGGCCAGATCGTGGAGTTCGAGGTCATGATGCGCCCGCTCAGCGGCCTGCAGGCCCTGGCCATGGAAATGGGCCAGCGCCTGGCCGACACGCTGCCTGCGTACAAGGTCAAGGGCTGAGAAGCCAGGCCCCCGAACAAGACAAGGAGACAAGGCATGACCGCACCGCACCCGCACCCCTGGGAAGGGTCCTACCCCCCGGGCCTGCGCGGCTACCAGATGGACTACGCATCCCTTCCTGCCAATGCCGCCACAGTGGCCGCCGACGCCGCGAGCCGCTATGCCTCGCGCGCTGCCTGCAGTCTTGTGCTGCCCAATGGTGCCAGCACAGCGCGCAGCTTCCAGGACATCGACGCGCTGTCCGACGCCTTCGCCGCCTACCTGGTGCACGAAATGGGACTGCAACCCGGCCAGGTACTGGCGTTGCAGATGCCAACCTGCCTGCACTACCCCATTGCCGTCTTCGGCGCGTGGAAGGCAGGCCTGGTCATCACCAACGTGAACCCGCTGTACACGGAGCGCGAGTTGCGCCTGCAACTGGAAGACTCCGGGGCACAGGTACTGCTCGTGGCCGAAATGTTCCTGCCCGTGGCGCAACCAGTGGCCCAGGCGCTGGGCATCCGGCTGATGACCGCCAGCCTGGCGGACTTCTTTGACACGCCCGTTGCCACAGCCATCCGCGCCGCACTGGGCAGCCCAGAGGCGAGCATGCCCCACGTACGCATGGCCGACGCGCTGCACCAGGGCGAAGCCCTGGGCAAGATCGGCTGGCGCAACCACCCCGTGGCGCTCTACCAGTACACGGGCGGCACCACGGGCCGCAGCAAAGGCGCAGTCATCAGCCACCGCAACATCCTGGCAACGCTGCGCATGACGTGCGACTTTCTCAAAGCCTACGACGGCCCGCGCGAGGGCGAAACCGTGCTGACGGTGCTGCCGCTGTACCACATCTTCGCCTTCATGGTGAACTTCCTGGTGTTCTACACCTTTGGCGCGCGCAACTTGCTGGCGCCCAACCCGCGCCCCGTTTCCAACCTGCGCAGCGCTTTCGAAGGCTTCCAGATCGAATGGATGTCGGGCGTGGACACGCTTTACGCCGGGCTGCTGAACGAGCCCTGGTTCAAGGAAAGCCCACCCAGACTGCGCTATGCCTTCTCGGGCGGCACGGCCCTGCGCCCTTCCACCGCCCAAGCCTGGCAGGCGCTGGTATGCCCCATCCTGGAGGGCTATGGCATGACGGAGACCACGTGCATCGTCTCGTGCAACCCGCCCACAAACCAACCGCGCGTCGGTACCGTGGGCCTGCCCATGCCGGGCTGCGCGGTGCGCATCGTCGATGCGGACGGCAACAACCTGGCACCCGGCGAGCGCGGGGAGTTGCTGGTGCAAGGCCCGCAAGTCGTTGAGGGGTACCTGCATGCCCAGCAGGAAAGCAGCAGTGCCATCATCGATGGCTGGCTGCACACGGGTGACGTTGCCCAGATTGATGCCGATGGGTTCGTGCGTATCGTGGATCGCAAGAAGGACATGGTCCTGGTCTCGGGCTTCAACGTCTATCCCAACGAAGTCGAGGACATTCTTGCCGCCCACCCGGACGTTGCGGAAGCTGCGGTCATCGGTGTGCCCAACGTCACCACGGGCGAGGCGGTTCGGGCCTATGTCGTGCCCCGCAACGCCGGGTTGACCGCCGAAGAGATCGAACGCCATTGCCGGACACAGCTGACCGCGTACAAGGTCCCCAAAGAAATCGTTTTCCGCACAGAACTGCCCAAGTCCCCCGTGGGCAAGATACTGCGCGCCCAATTGCGCGCCACTGAATGAGCAGCCCGCAGGCACTACCGCATCACGCCAGTGCCACGAAACGGTAGCGCGGCGCTGGCGGGTGGACGCAGCCACAAAAAAAAGGCCGCCGAGGGTTAATCCTCGGCGGCCTTCATTCATATTGAACCACTCACCCCTGCGCGTTCTGCAACGCGGCGATACGCTCTTCGATGGGCGGGTGGGTAGAGAACAGCTTGCCAATGCCGCCGGCAATGCCCATGGCGGCCACGCTCTTGGGCAGTTCGCCGGGGTGCATGCCGCCCAGGCGGGCCAGGGCATTGATCATGGGCTGGCGGCGGCCCATCAGTTGGGCTGCACCGGCATCGGCGCGGAACTCGCGCTGGCGGCTGAACCAGGCCACGATCATCGCGGCCAGGAAGCCCAGCACGATATCCAGCACGATGGTGGTGACGTAGTAGCCGATGCCGGGGCCCGAGCTGTTCTCGTCGTTCTTGCGCAGGAAGCTGTCCACCGCGTAGCCGATGACGCGCGACAGGAACACCACGAAGGTGTTCATCACGCCCTGGATCAGCGTCATGGTCACCATGTCGCCGTTGGCGATGTGCGCCACCTCGTGGCCGATGACGGCCTCGACCTCCTCGCGCGTCATGCCGCGCAGCAGGCCGGTGGAGACGGCCACCAGGGCCGAGTTCTTGAACGCGCCGGTGGCGAAGGCGTTGGGGTCGCCCTCGAAGATGCCGACTTCGGGCATGCCGATCTGGGCCTGGTCGGCAAACTTGCGCACGGTCTCGACGATCCAGCGCTCGTCGGGCGAGCCGGAGCCGTCGATCACGCGCACGCCCGAGGTCCACTTGGCCATGGGCTTGCTGATGAGCAGCGAGATGATGGCGCCGCCAAAGCCCATGATGAGCGCAAAGCCCAGCAGCGCGCCCAGGTTCAGGCCGTTGGCGGTGAGGTAGCGGTTGACGCCCAGCAGGTTGGCCACCACCCCCAGCACGACCACGACGGCCAGGTTGGTCATCACAAATAACAGGATCCGCTTCATGGATTGAATTCTCCGTGGGGTAAACAACAACGAATGTTTGATCGATCAAATGGGGGCCGGAGGCCGCGCTTCAAGCGCTGCCCTCGGCGCAGGAAGGCGAGCGTCCCCTGGCCGCGATGGCATCGCGCAATGGTAGGTGCAAACCTGCACAGCGCCTTATCACACAAGCCTTGACGGGAATTATTGCGTCGGGCGGGGCGGCCTGAACACCTGGGCGTCGGCATAGAACCCCGGCGCCTCGTTGGCAGGCCACCAGCCGGGCACGCCCAGCACTGGCAGCGGCGCAAAAGGCTTGGCCGCCCATAGCTGCGGCTGCACGGCCTGGGCCAGCCAGGCATCCAGATTTGCTATTGATTTAATAGCTATTGGCGCTTGATACACGTGCGCCACCATGGGTTTTCGGGGTGAAACCAGCTTTTCGAGCAACGCATGGCCAAACAGCACCAGCCGCGCCTGGCCCCACAGCGGACGCAGGTCGATGAACAGTCGTTGCCAGTCCCGTGCGCGCAGCGCATCCCACAGCGCCTCGGGCGCCTGCAGCACGGCCCCGTTTTCATCGAACACCGTGAGCGCATCGCGCAGCGGCCCGCGCACGGCCTGCACGCCATCGGCGGCGATGGCCTGGGCCTGCAGCTGGTTCAAGCGGCGCTTGGTGAGCGGGAAGCGCAGCCACACCAGGCCATTGAAGAAGTCGTGCAGGTTGTCGCGCGTGGGGACGGTGCCGGTGGTGTGGATGAACTGCTCGTAGGCCGTGCCCTGCGGCAGTGCGGACTGCGGCACGAAGTGCGGGTCAGCTTCGGAGATGAGGTTGAGCCAAGTTTGCGCAGCGTCTAGACTGGATGGCCATCTATCGGGGGAAAGATGCTGAAACCACGGCGCCTTGCGATCAATTGACTGCAACATTTCCTGACTTTTGCCCGTTCTTCTCACGCACTACGCGAAGGTCACGGACCTGCATCACGGTGTTTACCCGCCGAATCTCGAAAAGTTGCGTGGCTTCAAACAACGCTCCTAACCGGGGATAGCCATAGTTGCGCGGATCGAAGGAAGCTTGATTGCCTATATGGTTACCCACGGCGCCCAGTTGAGCCCAGCCCTCTTCATTCGCCACGGTCTGGACTGCTCCACGCAGCAATCGGACCAGCCGCGTGTCCATCCTCAGCTTCGGAGTGGGAACTGGTTGCAGCAACTCTGTCTCAGCAACGCTCTCCAGCAACACGGCTGCAGCCGTGGCCTCTGGCATGGCCACACTGCTCTCCATGATCGGCGCAGGGTCGCTTCCCAGGTTTTCCACAAAAAGAAACGTCGAGCAGGCACGCTGAAATGGCTCCGGAGCCTTTTTCTGCCCGAATCCGAAAACGATGGCCCCTTTGGATTTAAGGTGCATGACCAAAGGGGTGAAATCAGCATCCGAGGAAACCAGTCCAAAAGCTTGAGGCCTGTCGGTGTACAGCAGTTCCATGGCATCTATCACCATCGCCATGTCGCTTGCGTTCTTGCCTTTGGAATAGTCAAACTGCTGCATCGGGCGAATAGCGAATTCGTGCAACCGCTCCTCCCATGCACGTAGCTCCGTCTTCTTCCAATTGCCATAGGCCCGGCGAATGTTGATAGTGCCGTGCTTGGACAGTTCGTCGAGGATGGCCTGAATCTTGGTCGCAGGCGCGTTGTCCGCATCTATGAGCAAAGCAATTCGGTAGTCAGGAGTTGGCTCCGTCATGATCCAATCACCCTCCACGGCAGCGCTTCACCCGCGCGCAGGGGCTTGAGGTTGGCCTCGCCAAAGGCAAAGCTCTCGGGCGGCGTCCAGGATTCGCGGCGCAGGGTGATGGTGCCGGTGTTGCGCGGCAGGCTGTAGAAGTCGGGGCCGTGGAAGCTGGCGAAGCCTTCGAGCTTGTCCAGCGCGCCCGCGTTGTCGAACGCCTCGGCATACATCTCCATGGCCGCGTGCGCGGTGTAGCAGCCCGCGCAGCCGGTGGCGTGCTCCTTGAGGTGCGCGGGGTGCGGCGCGCTGTCGGTGCCCAGAAAGAACTTGTTGCTGCCACTGGTGGCGGCCTGCACCAGGGCCACGCGGTGGGTTTCGCGCTTGAGCACGGGCAGGCAGTAGTAGTGCGGGCGCACGCCGCCGATGAAGATGGCGTTGCGGTTGTACAGCAGGTGGTGGGCCGTGATGGTGGCTGCGGTAAAGCGGTCGGCCTGCTGCACGTAGTCGGCGGCATCCTTGGTGGTGATGTGCTCGAAGACAATCTTGAGCTCGGGGAAGTCGCGGCGCAGGGGGATGAGTTGCTGCTCGATGAACACGGCTTCGCGGTCGAATAGGTCGATGTCGCTGCTTGTCACTTCGCCGTGCACCAGCAACAGCATGCCGGCCTTCTGCATGGCCTCCAGCGTCTTGTACGTCTTGCGGATGTCTGTCACGCCCGCGTCGCTGTTGGTGGTGGCGCCGGCCGGGTAGAGCTTGCAGGCGACCACGCCCGCCGCCTTGGCACGCTCGATTTCCTCGGGCGGCAGGTTGTCGGTGAGGTACAGCGTCATCAGCGGCTCGAACTGCACGCCGGCGGGTACGGC
>DAIQRN010000088.1:0-8556 GCA_036786185.1 Acidovorax sp.
GCCACTCGGCCTCGGAGCACACGACCTTGGCGCGGCTGGATTCAAAGTTGCATTTTTCGCCCCGATCCAGGAGCCAGGCCGTGTGCCAGATATGCAGGCGCGCGGTGTGCAGGTCCATGTCGTTGTCGGCCAGCATGAAGCCCACGCCCTCGTGCTCGGCCAGCGGCCGGCCGAAGGCCTGGCGCTTGCGCGCATAGTCCAGCGCCTGGTCGTGCGCACGCCGCGCCTGGCCCAGCCAGCGCATGCAGTGCGTCAGGCGCGCGGGCGCCAGGCGCACCTGGGCGTAGCGAAAGCCCTTGCCCACCTCGCCCAGCACGTCGGCGGCGGGTACGCGCAGGTTGTCAAAGCGCAGCACGCCATGGCCGCCGGTGAAGCAGGTATCCATGGCGTCCATGTTGCGCTCCAGGGTGATGCCAGGGCGGTCCATGTCGGACAGGAACATGGTGGCCGAGCCATCCTCCATGCGCGCCATGATGATGGCGTAGCGCGCGCCCTCGGCGCCGGTGATGAACCACTTGCGGCCGTTGATCAGGTAGTCGCCGCCGTCGCGCACCGCCGTGGCCTGCAGCATGGACGGGTCAGCCCCCGCGCCGGGCGCGGGCTCGGTCATGGCGAAGCACGAGCGCCACTCGCCCGCCACCTGCGGGCGCAGCCAGCGCTCCTTCTGCGCGGGCGTGGCCACCTCTTCCATCAGATGGATGTTGCCCTCGTCCGGCGCGTGGATGTTGAGCGCCGTGGGGCCGAGCCAGGAGTAGCCGGCCTCCTCGAAGACCACGGCCTTTTCCACATGCGTGAGGCCCAGGCCGCCCATCTCGCGCGACGCGTGCGGCGTGAGCAGCCCGGCCGCCCTGGCGCGCGCCACCAGCTCATTGCGCAGCGCCTCGCTCGGGCCATGGTGTGACTGGCGTTCGTCGTTTTCCAGCGGAATCACCTGTTCGGCGATGAATTGCCGGGTTTTGTCGCGCAATGCGCGCAGTTCGGGGGACAAAGAGAAATCCATGCTGAACCTCGTGAAGCGGTGCCACCAGAATAGCGGGCAATCGGGCCCGCCTGCGACAATCCTGCCCCATGCTCCACTACCTGACCATCCCCGTCACCGCCTTCCAGCAAAACAGCTCCCTCGTCTGGTGCGACCAGACCATGGAGGCGGCCGTCATCGACCCGGGCGGCGACCTCGATCTGCTGCTGGCCGAAGCGCAGCGCCTGGGCCTGCACCTGAAGGCCATCTGGCTCACGCACGCACACATCGACCACGCCGGCGGCACGGGCGAGCTGGCGCAAAAGCTCGGCCTGCCCATCATCGGCCCGCATCCGGGCGACCAGTTCTGGATCGATGGCCTACCCCAGCAAAGCCAGATGTTCGGCTTTCCGCCGGCCCTGCATTTCACGCCCACGCGCTGGCTGCACGATGGCGATACGGTCACCATTGGCCACGAGACCCTGAACGTGCGCCACTGCCCCGGCCACACGCCCGGCCATGTGGTGTTCCACGCGCCGCAGATAGCCCGCGCCTTCGTCGGCGACGTGCTGTTTGCCGGCAGCATTGGCCGCACGGACTTTCCGCAGGGCAACCACCAGCAGCTGATCGACAGCATCACCGGTCGCCTGTGGCCCATGGGCGACCAGACGGTGTTCATCCCGGGCCACGGGCCCGAGAGCACGTTCGGACGGGAGCGGCGCAGCAACCCTTATGTGGGCAATACCTGATCAAATTTGATAGCTATTGGCGCTTGATGGTATTGCGCCAACGGCCATTTTTGCCACTATTCTTTAGAACATCCAGGTCAGCCCCACATTGATGGTGCGGCCGGCGGCGGCGATGGGCTCGACGCGGCCCGAGCGTGGGTAGCTGCCGCGGTAGAAGTACTGGCGGTCGAACAGGTTGTCCACCGCCAGGCGCAGGGTCAGGTCCTTGCGGCCGGCGGGGTTCCAGTCGGCCGACAGGCCCAGGACGGTGTAGGTGCCCTGCTCCTGGAAGCCCGCGGCCAGCACGGCGTCGGAGTAGCTTTGCTTGCCGGCGTAGCGCAGGTTGGCGCCCAGGCGCGTGTTCCAGGCCGGGATCTGGTGCTCGACGAACAGCGTGGCGGTGTTGCCCACGGGCATCAGGTCGCCGCCGTCCGGCTCCAGCGTGTCGGGCGTGCCCTTGCTGGTCTTGGCCAGCGTGGCATTCATGCCCAGCTGGGTGCGCTGCCACTGGTAGGCGGCGTGCAGCATCCAGCCCTTGCTGCGCAGGCGGGCGCCGTTGTCGCGTATGCCGGCATTGTTGCTGCCCACCAGCAGCACGGTGGCGTCCAGCACGCGCGTGTCGAAGTAGCCCACGCCGGCCTTCCACTGGTCGCCGAAGAAGTTCAGGCCGATCTTGCGGTTGTGCGCGCTGGATGCGCTGTAGTCCGGCGCCGTGGTGTAGTTGCGGGCGTGGTAGTAGCCGGTTTGCGACCACTGGTGGCCCAGGAAGGTGCGCGACGCGGCGACGTAGGCCTCGGCATGGCTGCCCAGCAGGTAGCTCAGCGTCATGTTGCCGCTGACGCCGCTGTCGTCGGTCTTCTTGCCGTCCTGCGTGCTGAGCGTGTGCCAGTCGTAGCGCGCGCCGGTGGACAGCCCCAGCTGGCCAAAGCGCAGGCGCGCCTGGGCGTAGATGCCCTGCTGGCTGTCATGCTCGCGCACGCGGCCCTTGGGGGCGTTCACGCCGTTGTCGTAGCGCTCGATCTCCACGCCCGTGTGGCTGCCGTCCAGACCCACGGTGAGCTTGCCCGGCGCCAGGCGGAAGGTGTTCTGCAGCTTCAGGCCATAGGCCTTGTCCCAGCTGTTGAAGTCGGTGCTGTTGGCATTGGCCACGGCGTTGGGCCGCTCCATGTCGCTGCGGTTGTACCAAAGCACGGCCTCGGGGTTGTAGGTGTCGGTGGGCTGGGTGGTGGTGTAGCGCGCGGTGACGGTGCTGCGCACCAGCTCCAGCGGGTAGAGGGTGTTGGGGCGGCCGCTGGCGGTTTCCATGTTCATGCGCGTGGTGCGCAGGGCGTCGTCGCGGTTTTGCTCCATCGACAGCTCGTAGCGGTGGCCCTGCTCGGTCTGCAGGCCCAGCTTGGCCATGCCGGAGGTGAGCTTGGGCGCCGTGCCGATGACGGTGTGGCCCGCGCCGTCCTTGAAGTTGCTGCCGTTCTGGCGCGCGCCGGCCACCAGCCAGTCCACGGCGCCGCTCTTGCCATAGGCCGACAGATTGGTGCTGACGCCCGCGCCATTGCTGCCATAGCCCAGGCGCGCGCGCCCGCCCAGGGTCTGGCCGGGCGCCAGCAGGTCGAGGGCGTTCACGGTCTCGTAGCGCACGGCGCCCACGGCGGCGGCAAAGCCCGCGTCGGCCGCGGCCGCGCCGGCCTCCACCTCGACGCGCTTGAGCAGCGACGGGTCCACCAGGATGTTGCCGGCGTGGTGCCACACCGTTCCGGGCTGGCGCGCGCCGTCTATGGTCACGGCCAGCATGGATTGCTCGAAGCCCAGCACATAGACGCGCTGCGCCACCTGCGAGCCCCCGCTGACCGAGACGCCCGATTCGCGCTGGAAGATAGCGGCCGTGTCGCGCGGCTGCAGGCGCTCCAGGTCTTCGCGCGTGACCACCGCGCCGCCGGTGGCCTCGACCTGCTCCTCGCCGTTTTCGATCACGGTGACTTGGTTCAGGCGGCGCTCCTGCGCCCACAGCGGCGCGCACAGCACAAGCGCCAGGGCGGCGCACAGGGTATTGGGTTGGAACGGTTTCATGAGAATGGTCGGAGGTTGAAAACGGGGGCGCGCGCAACAGCCGCGCGAAGGCAGAGCCTTAAAGCCAGAAATGGCAGTTGAGAATCATTCCACTTTTGCGCCGCGGCCATGTTTGCGCCGCCAACAAAGATGTTTGTCCCAGGCGCGGGGTTGTTTGCGTCCGTGTGGACGCGGGCTGGGTCAGATGCGCGCGCGGGCCAGCTTGGGCGGCATGCCAAAGCGCCGCCGGTAGGCCGTGGCGAAGTTGGCCGCGCTGGTGTAGCCGGCAAGCACCGCGGCCTGGCCCACGGTCAGGCCGTCGTGCTCCAGTGCATGGCGCGCGCGCTGCAGGCGGCATTCGCGCAGGTGGTCGAACACCGTCGTGCCAAAGACGGCGCGAAACTGGCGCTGCAGCGTGTTGGCATTCACGCCCGCGTGGCGCGCAATGCCGTCGAGCGACAGATGGTCACCCTGGCCCGAGCCCAGAAAGGCGTGTAGCTCGCGCATGCGCTGGTACTCGCGCGGCCGCAGCCCGCTTGCCTCGCCGGCGGTCGGCAAGGCCGCGCCCGGGTGGGCGTAAAGCGCGCCCACCGCCTCGCTCACCAGCTCCAGTGCGCGGCTCTCCAGGTACATGTTCTGCAGCAGCGGATTGAGCTGCGGCGGGCGCACGATCTGCTCGGCAATGGCCACGCCGCGCGCCGACAGCTGCCAGCGCCGCGTGGCCAGGTGGCGCCGCATGAAGTCCTCCAGCGGCCCGGTGCCGCGGCCATCGGCCCCGCCGCAGGCCTGCTCCAGCCAGCGCCGCTCCAGCCCCAGGTTGACCCGCCGCGAATACACCCCGCGGTGCGCACGGCGCGTGAACAGATCGGGCTCGGCCACGGCCACCATGCAGGCGCTGACGCTGCCCCGGGAGCTCGACAGCGCCACGCGCTCGCCGCCGTAGGACACGTCCACCGCGCCCTCCAGCAGCAGCACGATGCGCAGCCCCACGCCGATCTCTGTCTGCGCGGTCAGGTCGCGGGCGTCGTGCGCGTCGTCGGAATGCAGGTGCAGGCCGGGGCGCAGCTCGTGCATGCGCTGCAGATGGGCGCGCAGGCCCGGTTCGCTGGGCATGGCGCCAGGCGCCACCACGCAGCGCGGGGCGCCCGCGTGGTGCAAGGCTGGCAAGGGGGAACTGGGCATGAATGAAGGCAAGAGCGGCAACGGCGCGCCGGGCCACGGCAAACAAACATTTTTGTTGGCGCAGAAAACATGGCACCCGGCGGACTGTGGGATGCTATCGCCTTAAGGCTCATAATGCAACTCATTCTCAATTGCATGCAGCATTCAGGGGCATGGCAGCGCCAGCCGCCCCGTTGCAAGCGCCTCTCACCCAGCACCATGTTCACCCTGCCCCGCCCTTTGCGCCACACCCTGCGCCTCCTTCTGGCCGGCGCCTTGATCGCCCCCTGCATCGCATTTCTACCCCCGGCCCAGGCCCAGCCCGCCAGCCGCCAGATCACCGACCTGGCCCAGCGCACGGTGCGCGTGCCGGCCCAGGTGGACCGGGTGCTGCTGGGCGAAGGCCGCCTGCTGCCGGTGCTGGCCATGCTCGACCGGCAGGACCCCACGCGCCGCCTGGTTGGCATGATGGGCGACTTTGAAAAGCTCGACGCGCCCGGCTACGCCCAGTGGCAGAAGCGCTTCCCGCAGATCGACAAGTTGCCGCGCGTGGGACGCACCACGGGGGGCAGTTTCAGCGACGAGCAGGCCATCGCGCTCAAGCCCCAGGTGGCCCTCTTCGGCCTGGGCGGCGGCCATGGCCCGGGCGAGCGCGACCGTGAATCCATCGCGCGCCTGGAGGCCGCGGGCGTGGCCGTGGTGTTCATCGACTTCCGCCACGACCCGCTGGTCAACACCCCGCGCAGCATGGAGCTGCTGGGCGACCTGCTGGGCCGGCGCGCCGAGGCCGACGCCTTTGCCAGCTACTGGCGCGAGCAGCTGGCCGTGGTCACCGACCGCCTGGCACGCGCCCGGCCGGCCGCGCCCACGGTGTTCCTGGAGAACCGCGTGGGCCTGTCCGAGGGCTGCTGCGACACCATGGTGGGCCTGGTGGGCAAGCTGGTCGATGCCGCCGGCGGGCAGAACATGGCCAAGGGCCTGGTGCCGGGTGAGTTCGGCACGCTCAACCCCGAGTTCCTGATCGCCAGCCAGCCGCGCTACTACATAGGCACGGGCATTGGCAGCATGGCCACCGAGAAGCAGTCGCCGATGCGCATCGTGCTGGGCGCCGACGCCACGCCCGAAGCCGCGCGCGCCTCGCTGGCGCGCGCCACGCAGCGCCGCAGCATCGTGCAGCTGCAAGCCGTGCACGAGGGCCGCGCCTACGCCCTGTGGCACCACTTCTACAACTCGCCCTTCAACGTGGCGGCTGTGCAAGTGCTGGCCAAATGGCTGCACCCCACGCTGTTTGCCGACATCGACCCGCGCGCCACCCTGCAGACCCTGTACCAGCGCTTCCAGCCAATACCCCTGGAAGGCACCTATTGGACTGCCCAACGCCCATGAGCGCCGCAACCCCCACGCTGGCCGCGCGCTACCGCCGCTTTGCCCTGCGCCGCCTGTGGCTGCTGGCCGCCCTGACGGCCGTGCTGCTAGGCGCCCTGGTGCTGGACGTGAGCACCGGCCCCTCGGCTCTGGCCTTTGCCGATGTGTTTGCCGGCCTGTTGCACCCCGCCCAGCTGCCGCTGGCGCAGCGCGTGATCATTTGGGAGGTGCGCCTGCCCTACGCCGTGATGGCCGTGCTGGTGGGCGCGGCGCTGGGTCTGGCCGGCGCCGAGATGCAGACCGCCCTCAACAACCCGCTGGCCAGCCCCTTCACCCTGGGCGTGTCGGCCGCCGCGGCCGTGGGCGCGTCGGTGGCCGTGGTCACCGGCTTCACCGTCATGGGCCTGGGCGAGAACCTGGCCGTGCCGCTGTGCGCCTTTGCCGGCGCCGCCGCCGCCACGCTGCTCATCCAGTGGCTGGCCTGGCGCCACGGCGCCACGACCGAGACCGTGGTGCTGTTCGGCATTGCGCTGCTGTTCACCTTCGAGGCGCTGCTGTGGCTGCTGCAGTTTGTGGCCGACAGCAACGCACTGCAGCAGATCGTGTTCTGGACCATGGGCAGCTTTGCCCGCGCCACCTGGAACAAGATCGCGCTGCTGGCCGCCGTGCTGGCCCTGTGCGCCCTCTGGTCGGCACGCAGCGCCTGGCAGCTGACGGCGCTGCGCGCGGGCGAGGACCAGGCGCGCAGCTTTGGCATTGCCGTCGAGCGAGTGCGCCTCATCACCCTGCTGCGCGTCAGCCTGCTGGCCGCCACGGCGCTGGCGTTCGTGGGCACCATTGGCTTCGTCGGCCTGGTGGGGCCGCACATCGCGCGGCTCGTGCTGGGTGAAGACCACCGCTACTTTCTGCCGGGCAGCGCACTGGCCGGCGCCCTCATGCTCTCGGGCGCCTCCATTCTCAGCAAGACGCTGGTGCCCGGCGTGGTGCTGCCCATAGGCATCATCACCGCGCTGGTGGGCGTGCCCATGTTCGTGGCCCTGCTGGGGCGCAGGAGGAGCGCATGACAATGGGCCTGGAACTGCGCCGGCTGAGCGCCGGCTACCCGCGCCGCCCCGTGCTGCAGGGCCTGGACCTGGAGCCCATCGCCCCCGGCACCCTGGTTGCGCTGGTGGGGCCCAACGCCGTGGGCAAATCGACCCTGCTCAAGGCCATCGCCGGCCTGCGCCCGGTGCAGGGCCAGGTGCTGCTGGACGGCACCGACCTGGCCACCCTGCCCGCGCGCACGCGCCTGCGCAGCGTGGGCTATCTGCCGCAGGCGCTGCCGCAGGCCAGCTCGCTCGTGGCCTACGAGGCCATGCTGAGCGCCCTGCGCGCCAGCCGCCCGGAGCTTGGCAAGGCCCAGGTGGCGGCCGACATCGCCCGCGTGTTCGCCACGCTGGGGCTCGATGCACTGGCGCTGCGCCCCTTGAACGAACTCTCCGGCGGCCAGCGCCAGATGATCGGCCTGGCCCAGGTGCTGGTGCGCGCACCGCGCCTGCTGCTGCTCGACGAGCCCACCAGCGCGCTCGACCTGCGCTGGCAGCTGCAGGTGCTGCAGGCCGTGCGCACGCTGGTCAGCAAAGGCCAGACCCTGGCCATGATCGCCGTGCACGACCTGAACCTGGCGCTGCGCTTTTGCGACCGCATCGTGGTGCTGGGCCAGGGGCGCGTGCTCGCCTCCGGTCGGCCGGCGGACGTACTCACCCCGGCGCTGCTGCGCACGGCCTATGGCGTGCGCGCCCGCGTGGAGCGCTGCGCGCTGGGCCACCCCATCGTGCTGGCCGACGAAGCCATTGCCCTGACCGACGACACCCCATGATCCAGACCCAAGGCCAAGTCGCCACCCCCGAGGCCAGCCGCTGGCTGCAGCGCCTGTGCCACCACTTCAGCCGCAAGATCGCCGTGCGCTACGACGAGCACCAGGGCCACGCCACATTCCCCTGGGGCGTGTGCGAGATGCGCGCCGACGACACCGCCCTGCACTTCAACTGCACGGCCGACAGCGGCGAGGCACTGGCGCGCGGGCGCCTCACCATCGACGAGCACATCAAGCTGTTCTCACGCAAGAACCCGATGGCGGTGCGGTGGGACAAATAGGCCATATACGACCATATACGGCCGTAACGCTTATCCATCAAGCGCATGAAGCTATATATTCAATAGCATGTTACCGCTGTCGCGCCTGCTGGTACAGCCCCTGCACCTTGGGCACGTTCTGCTCCAGCTCGCGGATGCGGTCTGGCCCCGTGGGGTGGGTGGACA
>DAIQRN010000089.1:0-8552 GCA_036786185.1 Acidovorax sp.
CGAAACGGCACCGTGGCCGACCAGCTTTCCTTCGGGCTCAGGTCGGCAAAGCGGGCGTCGGCGCGCAACTGGTCCACAAAACCGTGCACGGCGCTGGCCGGGCCTGCCAGAAAGAAGTTGATGCCTTCCTCGGCCAGCAGGATGGTGCCCTTGAGGCCCGCGTCCACGGCCCGCGCGTGCAGCACGTCGCGCAGCGCCGCCGCGTCGGGCAGGGGCACGAACTTGTAGCAGGAGATGTTGAGGATATTGTTCACGGCAATGGATGGTTGGTATCTGAAACGCCCGCTACAAGTCATTTGCGGCTATGCGGTCATTCTTGCGCGGCCCGACTCGGTGACCGCCGCGCAAGGGCCGCCTCGCCGCGCTGGCGGTGTCCCCCTTCCCGAATTGCGCAGCAATTCGAGAGAAGGGGGAAGGCGCGAAGCGCCTCAGGGGGATGGCGTCATCCTGCGGCCAGCAACGTGGTTTCGATCTTGTTGGCCAACTGCGCGATGGCCAGGGCGGCCGGGCAGCCCGGCGTTTGCAGCAGCAGCAACTGACGGCGCATCACGGCGTCACGCACGGAAGGGTCGGCCGGAATGTCGCCCATGTGGATCAGCCGCATGGGGCGGCCCGACTCGGTGCTGACAAAGCGGTCCAGCACCTGCTGCAACTGGCTGGTGATGGCGCGGCCGTCGCCGGGACGCGCTGCCTGGTTGATGACCATGCGCACATGCTGGCGCTTTTGCTGCATGGCCAGCACCTTGATGGCCGCGTAGGCGTCGGTGAGGGAGGTGGGCTCGGGCGTGGCCACCACCAGCACCTCGGAGGCCAGCGAGACGGAAAAAAGCACCACGTCGGAGATGCCCGCGCCGGTGTCGAGCAGCACCACGTCGAACTGCGGTGTAAGCGCCTGGATCACGCTCAGGAACTGGCTGCGCACCTCGGGCGTGAGGCGCGAGTACTCGACCATGCCCGAGCCCGCCAGCAGCACGCTGAAGCCGCCCGGGGCCTGGACCACGGCGTCTTCCAGCGTGGCCTTGCCGGTGAACACGTCGTGCAGGGTGATCTTGGGGTGCAGGTTCAGCACCACGTCGAGGTTGGCCAGGCCCAGGTCGGCGTCCAGCACCAGCACGCGCTGGCCACGTCGCGTCAGGGCGGCCGCGAGGTTGGCGGATAAGAAGGTCTTGCCCACGCCGCCCTTGCCGCTGGTCACCGCGATGATGCGGGCGCCCGCAGGCAGTTGCGCCGAGGGCGTCGCAGCACCTTCTCGGGCTGTGGGCGGAGTGGGTTGGGGAGACAGCGCGTCGCTCATCTTCTAACTTTCAGTAGGCGCTGCCTGTTGGGGGGTCCAGCGGGGGGAGGTCGCCCCAGCCCGAGGGGGTGTAAAGCGGGCCAAACAACAGGCTTTTCTCTTCGGCACTGACGGTGCTGTCGGGCTGCTCCTCGATGCAGATGCGGTTGCGGCCCGCGGCTTTGGCCTGGTAGAGCATCTGGTCGGCCCGGTCGGTCCACAGCAGGGTGGTGGAGCGGATCCACTGCATGGCATAGGCGCCGCCAATACTCACGGTAACGTTCAGCTCCACCGAGCCCGAGACCTTGATGGGGGTGTTGGCCACGGCGCGGCGAATGCGCTCGGCCACCACGCTGCCAAAACCAGCCTGGCAGGTGGGGAGCACCACGGCGAACTCTTCGCCCCCATAGCGCGCCAAGGTGTCCATGGGACGCACGCAGGCACCCAGTGTGCGCGCCACGGACTGCAGCACGATGTCTCCGGCCAGATGGCCGTGCGCATCGTTCACCTTCTTGAAGTGGTCGATGTCGATCATGAGCAGCAGGGCGGCTTCGCCCGAGCGCGTGACGCGGTCGATCTCGCGCTCCAGCACGGCCCGAAAGTGCCGGCGGTTGGCCAGCCCGGTGAGCGGGTCCTTGAGGGAGAGTTCGCACAGGCCGTCGATGAGGCCCTGCAGGTAGCGCGACGGCAGTTCGCGGCGCAACGCGGCCTCGCTGCCAACGGCCTGGACCACCAGCGCATGCGCGGTGTCCAAGCGAAGGTCACGCAGATCTACCAGATGGGAAGCCGCAGAATCAGACACGTAAGTGGAGTCGGGAGAGTTTCTGAAGTGTACCAGTGGCGCCGCCGCCGCTGCGGTGTCAAGCGGTGTCGCCGGGGCCAGGCGTGACCTGCGGCAACTGCCGCAGCGCCGCCAGGGCATCGGCGTCGGTGCGGTACATGGCCAGGCCGGGGCCGGGCGACAGCAGCTGCGCCTGGCGCAGGATTTTTTCAGCGGGCAGCTTCAGGCCGCTCAGATGCAGCGTGCCGCCACGCAAGCGCATCTGGGCTAGCAGGTTGGCAAAGGTTTCCACGCCGGTTACATCAATGCGGTTGATGGGCTGCGCCAGCAGGCACAGGTGCCGCACCGCCGGGTGGGCCGCCAGGTGCTCGGTCACGTGCCGCTCCAGGGCGCTGGCCGAGGCGAAGTCGAGTTCCGCGTCCATGCGCAGCGCCAGCAGTCCGGGTGCCAGCGGGGGCAGCTGCCACAGGTGGCGGTCGCGCAGGCTGCCGTCGGGGTGCAGGCCGACCTCGATGATGCGGGGGTGCAGCCGCTGGTAAAGAAAGTGGCTCAGGTTCATCAGCAGGCCCACCAGCACGCCCCAGTACATGCGGGGCGCGGTGGCCAGCGTCAGGGCAAAGGTCACGCCGCCGATGACGGCCTCCATGCGCGACACGCGCCACAGGCGCAGCAGCGTGCCGGGTTTGATGAGGCTGGTGACGGCAGTCACCACCACGGCCGCCAGCACCGACTTGGGCACGTGATAGAGCGCCGGGATCAGCCACAGCAACACCACCAGCACCAGCCCGATGGCAAACACAGTGGCCCAGCCACTCTTGGCGCCCGCATAGAGGTTGATGGCCGAGCGAGAGAACGATGCGCTGGTGGCGAAGCTGCCGCACAGCCCGCTGCTGATCTTGGCCAGGCCCTGGCCGATCAGGTCCTGGTTTTCGTTCCAGCGCTCGCCCGAGCGCTGGCTTTCCACCTTGGCACTGGAGGCTGTTTCCAGAAAACTTACCAGCGTGACGACCAGCACCGGCATCACCAGTGCGGAAAAGTCCGACCAGGACAGGGCGCCCGGCCAGTAAGGCGCAGGCAGCCCCGAAGGCAGTGCGCCCACCACGGCGCCGCCCGCATCGGCATAACCCAGCGCCCAACTGAGGGCGCCCGCAACCCCCACGATGACGATGGCCGCCGGAAAATTGGGTCGCCAGCGCCGCGCCAGCATCAGCAGCACCAGGCTGCCCAGACCAAATGCCGCCGCCGTCAGATCGAAGAGACCGGGCGATGGCGTGGATAGCAGCGCCCCCCAATCCGACCGCAGGCCCGTCAGCGCGGCCATCTGCGACCCCAGGATCAGGAGCGCCGCCGCCTGCGTGAAGCCGTTGAGCACCGGCGAGGTCACCAAATTGAGCAGCCAGCCAAACCGCGCCAGCCCCATCACCAGCTGCAGCAACCCCGACAGCAGGGCCATCCAGGCCGCCATGGCCACCCACTGGGCGCTGCCTGGCTCGGCCAGTCCGGTCAGCGAGGCGCCTATCAACAAACTGGTCAGTGCCGTGGGCCCCACGCCCAGGCGGGTGGAGGCGCTGAACAGCACGGCCACCAGCGCGGGAATGAGCGAGGCATAGATACCGGTGATCAACGGCATGCCCGCCAGCGCGGCATAAGCCACGCCCTGCGGCACCAGCATCAGCCCCACCGTCATGCCGGCCCAGAACTCTCCGCGCAGCAGGGTACGGTCAGGACGGGGCCAGGAAAGAAACGGGAGCCAGCGGGCCAGGGATGTGATCGACATGCTGAGATTGTCGCGGGAAAGACCGGTGGATTCGTCCTACACGGACTTCGGCAGTGTCCGACCCGGTCGGCCCGAGGCCCTGCCTACAGTGAAGCATCTGTTTCACCGCAAGGAGTTATGCATGAACACCACTCAGATCTCCCAACGTCCCACCCACCGCGTCGCCAGCATTCTGGCGGTGAGCGCCCTGGCCCTGGGCCTGTCGGCCTGCGGCAAAACCGAGGACCCCACCGTGGGCCAACGCCTGGACTCTGCCGTCGAGAAGACCGAGCAGGCCGCCACGGACACCCGCAACCAGGCGGAAAGCGCCATGCAGAGCGCCGAGAACAAGATCGAGCAAGGCGCGAACACCGCCAAGGCCGCCATGGACGACGCGGCCATCACCGCGCAAGTCAGTGCCAGCCTGGCCAAGGACCCCGACCTGAGCGCCCTGAAGATCGACGTGGACACCGTGGATGGCAAGGTCACCCTCAACGGCCCGGCCCCCACCACCGTGGCCCGCGACCGTGCCGAAACCCTGGCCAAGGCGGTGGCTGGCGTGACCTCGGTGAACAACCAGTTGGTGGTGGGCGCGAGCTGAACGCGCAGGCGCGCCTCAGGGCGCGCTACCATGGGTGCATGAATGAAACACTAGGCGCCCAGCTTTCCACCCGCATCGTCCACCACGACTACATTCCACCCGACGGTTTTGCTGCCCCCCAGCCGGGGGTTTACAAGGCATCCACCGTCATCTTCCCCAACGTGGCCGCCATGCGGTCGCGCGAATGGAAGGATAAGAGCAGCTATACCTACGGCCTGCACGGCACGCCCACCACCTTCATCCTGGAGGAGCGCCTGTGTGCGCTGGAGGGCGGCTTGCAGTGCGTGCTGGTGCCCAGCGGGCTGGCGTCCATCGCCATCGTGGCCTTGGCGTTGCTGCAGCCGGGCGACGAGGTTCTGATCCCCGACAACGCCTACGGCCCCAGCAAGGCTTTGGCACAGAGCGAATTGCGCCGCTTTGGCATCAGCCACGGCTTTTACGACCCGCTCAACCCCCAAGACCTTGCGGCGCGCATCACACCCGCCACCAAGCTGGTGTGGCTGGAGGCGCCAGGCTCCGTCACGATGGAGTTTCCAGACCTGTGCGAGCAGGTGCGCGTGTGCAAGGCGCGTGGCGTGACCACGGCGCTGGACAACACCTGGGGCGCCGGCCTGGCGTTTGCGCCGTTTGACCTGTTGGCGGACGGTGACGGGGGCGCGGGCAGCCTGGGCGTGGACATTTCCGCCCATGCCCTCACCAAGTACCCCAGCGGTGGGGGCGATGTGCTGATGGGCAGCGTGATTACGCGCGACGCGGCGCTGCACATGAAAATCAAGCTCACCCACATGCACCTGGGCCTGGGCGTGGGGGCCAACGACGCTGAGGCCTTGCTGCGCGCATTGCCCAGCATCGGCCTGCGTTATCGCGCCCACGACGAGGCGGCGCGCAGCCTGGCGCGCTGGATGCAGCAGCAGCCCGCCGTGGCCCAGGTGTTGCACCCGGCGCTGGAAGGCTCGCCCGGACACGCGCACTGGAAGGCCCTGTGCGGGGAGGGCGGGGCGGCGGCGGGCCTGTTCAGCGTGCTCATTGACGCGCGCTACAGCCAGCAGCAGGTGGATGCGTTTTGCGACGGCCTGCGCCTGTTCAAGCTGGGCTACAGCTGGGGCGGCCCCATGAGCCTGGTCGTGCCCTACGAGCTGGCCAGTATGCGCAGCCGCGCGGCAGCCCACCTGAAACCTGGCACGCTGGTGCGCTTTTCCATCGGGTTTGAAGCGGTGCAAGACCTGCAGCAGGATTTGCAGCAGGCGATGGAGCGCGCCTTCACCACGGCAGCCTGAAGCGAGCAGCCCGCGGGATACGGGCTTTCCTCAGTGGCGCCACCGGGCTTGCGGCCTTAGTGTGGCGGCATGACCGTGACAAGATCCGAACCCGCATCCGATGCGCCCGCACCCTCCGAAGCCCAGCATGCCGAAGCCATCGCGGGCCGGGTGTTGGCCCAGACCGCCCAACCCATTGCGCTGCAGCCGCTGCGCCTGAGCGACCCCTTTCGCTGGTTGGCCAAAGGGGTGCAAGACATGCGGGCCGCGCCCGGCATTGCCGTGTTCTACGGGCTGTGCTTCTGGGGGATGGCGCTGGTGCTGGGCTGGGTGTTCCGCACGCGGCCGGAATACACGATGTCCCTGGCCAGCGGGTGCCTGCTGCTGGGCCCCTTCTTGGCCATGGGTCTGTACGACACCAGCCGCCGCCGCGAGGCGGGGCTCGCCGCGCAGCTGAGCGAATCGCTCACCTGCTGGGACAGTCACCTGGGCAGCATGGGCATGCTGGTGCTGGTGCTGGTGGTACTGGAACTGCTCTGGGGCCGCGCCTCGTTGGTGGTGTTTGCGGTGTTCTTCAACACCGGCATGCCTTCGACTACGGGCGTGCTGCAGGCTGTTTTCAATCCGCAAAACTGGAGCTTCGTGGCGGTGTACACCATGGTGGGCGGCGCGTTTGCAGCGTTGGTGTTCTCCACATCGGTGGTGTCCATTCCCATGATTCTTGACCGCGACACCGATGCGTTGACCGCGGGCATCACCAGTTTGCGCGTTGTGCTGGAGAACCCTGCGGTGATGCTGCTGTGGGGAGCCCTCATCACCGCCATCGTGGCTGTCGCGCTTTGGTTCTGGGGGGTGGGGCTGCTGCTGGCAGGGCCGGTGCTGGGCTTTGCCAGCTGGCACGCCTACCGGGCTGCCGTCGCGCCACTGACACCACGACAGCCTGCCGTGGCGTAGTGCCAAGGCGCATGCCTTCGAGTGCATGCTGTTACAGTGGGACTCCACCACTACTCTCATAGGAAGCAACTACCTTGGCAACTCCCAACTACGGATACGAAAAGCGCCAGCGTGAACTCGCCAAAAAGAAGAAGAAAGAAGACAAGCTGAGGGCCAAGGCGGAGCGCAAGCCCGGTGATCCGCAGGAGCAGCCCGCTGACGATCAGCAAGCCAGCGATGCCGACGGTCAGTCGGCCGACCCCGCCGGCGGCTGAACGTCAGGTCAGCGCAGTAGTTTCTTGAGTTCCGGCCACACATTGGCCAGCATTTGCGGATGTGCCTCGGCGCGTGGGTGGATGCGGTCCGGCTGGAACAGCCGGGTCGGATCGGGCCCGTCCGCCACGCCCTTCAGAAAGAATGGCACCACGGCCGCCTTCTGGGCCTGCGCCACGGTGGTAAACAAACCCGCGAACTTGTTGGCGTAGTCGGTGCCGTAGTTGGGCGGCACCTGCATGCCCACCAGCAATACCTTGGCCCCCGCCTTTTGCGCCGCCTGTGTCATGAAAGTCAGGTTTTCCTGTGTGTTCTTGAGCGGCAGCCCACGCAGCGCATCGTTGCCACCCAACTCGATCACGACATGGCTGGGCCGGTGCTGCGCCAGCAGGGCCGCCAGGCGCGAGCGCCCACCGGAGGTGGTTTCGCCGCTCACGCTGGCGTTGACCACGGTGGCGTTTATCTGGTCCTGTGCCAATTGCTTTTCCAGCAGTGCCACCCAGCCCGTGCCGCGCGCCAGGCCGTACTCGGCACTGAGCGAATCGCCCAGGACCAGGATCAACGGCGCCTTGCGGGTCTGGGCTTGGGCCGAAGTCCCGACGAGCAGGCCGGAAACCGCGCTCAGGATAAAGTGGCGCCGGTGCAGAGCTTGATGAATCAAAGTAAAGAACCTTTCATGTCCGAATCTCCTTCGCCGCAGTCCATCATTGCCGTAGAGCATGTCTTCAAGTCGGTGACGGATTCCACCGGCACGCTCGACATTCTGCGGGATATCGATTTCCGCCTGGCGCCCAGGGAAACGGTGGCCATTGTCGGCGCTTCCGGCTCGGGCAAGAGTACCTTGCTGTCCATCATCGCGGGACTCGACACCCCCACGCGCGGCACGGTGCGGCTCGATGGACACGACCTCTTTGCCATGGACGAGGACGAGCGCGCCGCGCTGCGGGCCCAGAAGGTGGGCTTTGTGTTTCAGAGCTTTCAGCTCATGGGCAACCTCACCGCGCTGGAGAACGTGATGCTGCCACTGGAACTGGCCAGCCGCCCCGAGGTTCGCAAGAACGCGCGCAAGGCCGCCGCCGACATGCTGGCCCGCGTGGGTCTGGGCCAGCGCCTGTCGCACTACCCCAAGGTGCTGTCGGGCGGCGAGCAGCAGCGCGTGGCGCTGGCGCGGGCCTTTGTGGTGCAGCCCGCCGTGCTGCTGGCCGACGAGCCCACCGGCAGCCTGGACTTTGCGACGGGCGAAACCATCATGCAGCTCATGTTCGACCTCAACCGCGAGCTAGGCACCACCCTGGTGCTGGTCACGCATGACCGCGCCATTGCCGCCCAGTGCGAGCGGCGCATCACCATCGAAGCGGGTCGCGTGGTTTAACGGGTTTCAAGTGTTTTTGGCCTCTGGCGCTTATCCATCAAGCGCTAGCAGCTATTAAATCAGGAGCTGCAGGGGCCAGCGGATAATTCCACCCCTATGTCCAGCCCCAAAGTTCTCTTCGGCTTTCATGCCGTGGGCGTGCGTCTGAAGACCGCGCCAAAGTCCATCGTCGAGATCTACTACGAAGCCACGCGTCGCGATGCGCGCATGCGCCAGTTTCTCGACCGCGCCCGCGAGGCCGGTGCCCGCCTCATCGAAGCCGACAGCGTGCGCATTGCCAAGCTGGCCGGCAGCCACGGCCACCAGG
>DAIQRN010000090.1:0-3916 GCA_036786185.1 Acidovorax sp.
CGACCAAGAACAAGAAGACCATGCCCGAGAAGATGCTGATCATGAAATTTGATCCCAAGGCTCGCAAGCATGTGGAATACAAGGAAATGAAGCTGAAGTAATTCAGCTGCCTTCCCCCAAAAAAAGCCGCCCGGCATCACGCCCGGCGGCTTTTTCTTTGCTGGATTTATGGTGGCTGGATCCTGGCCCATGAAAAAACCGCCTTGCGGCGGTTTTCAAGAAGCGGCAAGGATGGCCATCAGGCCCGCGCGGCGCGCAGGCTGATCGAGAACTCGCGCAGCGCGGCAATGCCGCTCTCCTCGGCACGACGGCACCAGGCCTGCAGGTCGGCCGTGAGCTGCTCGCGGGAGTGCGAGGTGTTCAGCCACAGCTGGCGCAATTCCTCGCGCATGGTCACCATCTTGTCCAGCGCGGGGTGCGCGGCGCGTGCCTGGGCCAGCTGGGGCAAGGCGCCAGCGGGCACCTTCTCGGCATCGCGGTGCAGCCAGCGCTTGGCCGCCTGCAGTACCGAAACATCCGCCTGGCGGGCCTTGAGCGCGGCGATTTCCTCCTTGCAGGCCTGGCGTACGCCGCGCGCATAGCCCGCCATCACCTCGTAACGGTTGGCGATCAGCGCCTCCAGCGTCTTCTCGTCGGCCACGGGCTTCACATCGCCCAGTTGCAGCTTGGGCGGCACTTTCTTGACGGTGGCCCAGCCGATCTTCTTCATCAGGCTGATATAGACCCAGCCGATGTCGAACTCATAGGGCTTGACCGAAAACTTGGCCGACGTGGGGTAGGTGTGGTGGTTGTTGTGCAGCTCTTCGCCGCCAATGACGATGCCCCAGGGCGAGAGATTGGTGCTGGCGTCGGCGGCTTCAAAATTGCGGTAGCCCCAGTAGTGGCCCACGCCATTGACCACGCCCGCCGCCCAGAACGGAATCCACAGCATCTGCACGGCCCACACGGCGGCGCCTGCAGCGCCGAACAGCGCCAGGTTCAGGATGAGCATCAGGCCCACGCCCTGCCAGCCAAAGCGGGTATAGACGTTGCGTTCCATCCAGTCGTCGGGCGTACCGTGGCCAAACTTCTGGATGGTCTCGGGATTGGCGGCCTCGGCGCGGTACAGCTCGGCGCCGCGCCACATCACGGTGTCCAGCCCGCGCGTCTGCGGGCTGTGGGGGTCATCCACGGTTTCGCACTTGGCGTGGTGCTTGCGGTGGATGGCCACCCATTCTTTGGTGACCATGCCCGTGCCGATCCACAGCCAGAAGCGGAAGAAATGCGAGGGAACGGCATGCAGGTCCAGCGCGCGGTGGGCCTGGGCGCGGTGCAGAAAAATCGTGACCGCCGCAATGGTGATGTGGGTGGTCGCCAGGGTGTACAGCACGATCTGCCACCAGGTCAGGTCCCACAACCCATGGCCCAGCCAGTCAATGACCGCATTCAGCACAGCCCAATCGGGTAACAGCATATTCAAAAAGCCTTCACGAGAAACAACCCGCCCACCAGTTGGGCAGCGGATTGATTTTAGAGGTGCACCCCGCCAGGAAGTTAGAGGATGCCCACAGTATTTACGCTGACTTAGCGCGATTTAAAGGGCGGTTTCAGCCTTTTTTCGTCCAGATGGCGGCAAAAAAGCCGTCTGTCTGGTGCACATGGGGCCACAGGCGCAGGTAGGTGGTGCCCGATTCGCCCCCGCTGCACAGCCCCTGAGCGCCCTCGACCTTGAGCTGCGCCAGCAGCTCGCCCGCGTCCACCGGCACGAAGTCGGGGTGCGCGGCGCTGAAGGCTTCGGCAATGGCCTCGTTCTCCTGCGGCAGGATGCTGCAGGTGGCGTACACCAGCCGGCCACCGGGCTTGAGCAGGCGCGCCGCGCTGGCCAGGATGGCGGTTTGCTTGACCATCAATTCTTCCACCGCCTTGGGGCTTTGGCGCCACTTGAGGTCGGGGTTGCGGCGCAGGGTGCCCAGGCCTGAGCACGGCGCGTCCACCAGCACGCGGTCGATCTTGCCTGCCAGGCGCTTGACGCGCTCGTCGCGTTCGTGGGCGATGGCGGCGGGGTGAACGTTCGACAGGCCGCTGCGCGCCAGGCGCGGCTTGAGTGCATCAAGCCGGTGGCCCGACACGTCAAAGGCGTACAGCCGCCCGGTGTTGCGCATGCCCGCGCCGATCGCCAGTGTCTTGCCGCCAGCGCCCGCACAGAAGTCCACGACCATCTCGCCGCGCTTGGCGTCCAGCACCAGGGCCAGCAGCTGCGAGCCCTCGTCCTGCACCTCGATGGCGCCGCGCGTGAACGCAGGGAGCTTGGTCAGCGCGGGCTTGCCTTCAATGCGCAAGCCCCACGGCGAATATGGAGTTACTACTGATTTAATAGCTGCTTGCGCAAGCTCTTTCTGCATTTCAGCACGTTTTTCCTTTAAAACGTTGACACGCAGATCCAGCGGTGCGCTGTGCGAAAGGCTGTCCACCAGGGGCCAGAAACCGTCGCCCAGTTGGTCCTTGAGGGGCTGCACCAGCCATTCGGGCAGGTTGTGGCGGTGGCGCTCCATCAGATCGTCAGGCTTGATGGCGTCGCACTGGTCCAGCCAGTTGCGCTCCTGTTCGCTCAGCGCACTTTTCAGGAAATCACGCGGACCGTAAAAACCCAGAATGGCCAGGCGGCGTTCCTTGGGGCCAGTGCCCGAGGGGGCCAGGTGGTCAAACAGCAGTTTTTTGCGCAGCACGGTATAGACCGTCTCGGCTAGCGTGGCCCGCTCGCGGGGGCCCAGGCCCCGGTGGTCACGAAAAAACCGCGACACCACCGCGTCGGCAGGGTGTTCAAACGTCAGGGCGAGCCGAACCAGCTCGGCGCAGGTATCAAGAAGAACTTTGGGATGCATCCCCCGATTCTCCCACCCTGCCCTGCCCGGCACGCGCCGGGGCTAGCGGACAAAGACCGGATCGAAGGCGTAGCGCTGGATTTCCTTGAGGGTGGGCGACTCGCCCGCCCACATCGCCAGAGCCGGGCCGGGCAGGCTCAGATTGCGCTCCAGGGCGCGGCACAGGTGGTAGCGGCTGTCGTCGTCCAGTGTGGGCAGCTCCACGAACAACAGATAGGCGCGGCGCTGGGGATGTTCGCGCAGGTTTTTGCGCACCAGCCAGCAGCGGGCCAGGGGGGCGCAGCGCGCCAGCTCGGCCTGCAGCTCGGCCAGTTCAAACTCGCTCAGGTCGTGGCGCGTGATCTGGCTGAAGAAGCTGGTGTTGGCCAGCTCCTCCCAGGCGCGCTCCTCGGATTCTTGCGCGCGCTCCAGGCGCTTGCGCCATTGTTTGAACGCGGCGGCGTCGTGGTCCATGCCAAGGCGCGGGGTTTCCAGCTCGGCCAGGGCCGTACGGGCCGCCCAGTAACGGTCGCCGCTGCCGGTCTCCCACAGGCGGTGCAGCAGCGCGATCTTGCCGTCCCGGTCGTCATCGGGCAGACAGCCGACCAGCCCGCGCAGGGCGCCAGGGTGCTCGGGGCTGCGCTCGAGCGCGGTCTCCAGCAGTGCGCGCACGGGTGCGCGCGGGTCCAGGTGGCGCTTGAGGCGTGCCAGCTCCACCAGCTCGGCGGCGCTGCTCTGGGCCGTGGAGGCCGCCGCCAGCGCCTCGGCGCGCGCGCGCACACGCTCCAGCCAGGCGTGGTGTTGCTTCCACTCGGTGGCATTGTCCTTGCACCAGGCTTTGTCGAAATGCGCCACCCAGCGCTTGGCATCAGGCCCCAGCAGGCCCAGGGCGGTGCCGCGCGACCAATCGGGTACGGTGGGGGCCACGTCCAGCGCCTCGATGCGGTCGCGCAGGCCGGGGTGGGTGTCGTCCACGTCGCTAATGCGCTTGAGCGCCTGGCGCATGGCGTCGTTGGCAAAAGCGGCGTCGGGCGGCTCGGCCAGCTGGTCAAGCAGGCGCGTGAGGCGGCCATACA
>DAIQRN010000090.1:3926-8549 GCA_036786185.1 Acidovorax sp.
GGCTCGGCCAGACGGCGGCGCATGCTGCGGTAGGGACCCACGGGCAGCGGGTTGCCCGCGGCGGCCGACCAGTGGCCGCCCCAGAACTCGGCCTGCAGCCAGGCACCGCGGATCTCGATCTCGGCCAGGGCCGCCGCCGTGACGTCACGCCCCAGCAGCTTGCCGGCGATGCGGTCGGCCTCGTACTCGTCCTGGCGCGCCAGGGCAAAGGTCTTGGCCGAAAAGCGCGGAAAGTACCAGCGCATGAAAGCCTGCGTAGCGGCGGCCACCGGGCCTTCGTCGTCGGCCAGGCTGTGGTTCAGGCGCATCCAGGACAGGCGGGTGCGGTAGATCCAGGCGGCAAACCGGCCGTGGTCGCCGCGCAGGTGGCCGTATTCGTGGGCCAGTACGGCCAGAAAGCGGGGCCGGTCCAGCGCCATCAGCAGCGGCAGGCCGATGGTGAGGTGGTTCACCGCGCCACCCAGCAGACCGTAGCGGGGCACCTGCTGGATGCTGGCGTTGAATTCGTCGTTGAGCCACACCTTGTGGATCGGCGGCCCCTTGATCTTGCGGCGGATGCGGGCCAGGGCATCAAACAGCTCGGGCGCCTCCAGCGCCGTGACCTCCACCCCGTCCGGGGGCTCCAGCCGCACCCACAGCGCACGCAGGCTCACCCACAGCAGGCCGCCCGCCGCGATCAGCAGCGAGACCATCCAGAACTTGAAACGCCCGTGCAGCAGCTGCGGCAGCACCCACGCCACCAGGCCCACGGCCAGCAGCAGGCAGCCCAGCACCCAGGCGTAGCCCAGGGCGGCAAAAGCGGCCACACTGCGGCGGTAGGCGCGGCTGTTGTCGGCACTGGCATGCTCGCTCATGCGCACCAGGTGCACAAAATCTGCTTGGTCCACGGCTGTCCCTCTCCTTTTTTTGATCCCCGCATCCTACCCAACCATGAACGACGACGATCTGCCCGCCCTGGTGCATACACCGCCCGGCCTGTACCGCCACTACAAGGGCATGCTGTATGAAGTGATAGACACCGTGCGCCACAGCGAGACGCTGGAGCCCATGACGCTGTACCGCGCGCTGTACGGCCAGCGCGGGCTGTGGGTGCGGCCTGCGGCGATGTTTGAAGAGCTGGTGCGCATCGACGGCGTGCTGCGACCGCGCTTTGAGCGCTGCGCCGATGGCGCCGATAAATTTGAATGAAATCAGACTCTAGCGCTTATCCATCAAGCGCCAACAGCTATCAAAATCATAGTTTCTGCACCAGCGCACGCACGGCGCGCGGGTAGATCACGTGCTCCTGCGTGAGCACGCGGGCCGCCAGCGTGTCGGCCGTGTCGCCCGGCAGCACAGGCACCACGGCCTGGTCCAGGATGGGGCCCACGTCCAGCTCGGCCGTCACCTGGTGCACCGTCACGCCCGCAAACTTGCAGCCCGCATCAATGGCGCGCTGGTGCGTGTGCAGCCCGGTAAAGGCGGGCAGCAGCGAGGGGTGGATGTTGACCAGCCGCCCCGCGTAGCGCGCCACAAAACCCGGCGTGAGGATGCGCATGAACCCCGCCAGCACCACCAGCGCGGGCTGGTGGCGGTCGATGGTGGCGGCCAGGTCGGCATCAAAGGCCTCGCGGCTGGCAAAGGCCTTGTGGTCCAGCACCTCGGTGGCAATACCCTGCTCTCGCGCAAAGGCGAGCCCCCCGGCATCCGCCTTGTTGCTGACCACGGCGGCCACGCGAGCGCCGTAGCGCTCCTCCCACTTCTCCTGCTGCGCAGCGCGAACGATGGCGGCCATGTTGGAGCCGCCGCCAGAGATCAAAATGACGATGTTCTTCATAAATTGCCCGCAATTATCCAGCCCATGCCCTTCGATCCGACCACCCGCCCCCTGACCGCTGCCGAAGCCCGCGTGCTTGCCACCCTGATGGAGAAGGCCCGCACCGTGCCCGACAGCTACCCCATGTCGCTCAACGGCCTGGTCACCGGCTGCAACCAGAAAACCAGCCGCGACCCGGTGATGCAGCTCAGCGATGCCGAGGCCCAGGAGGCGCTGGATTCACTCAAGCTGCTGACACTGGCCTTTGAGACCAGCGGCAACCGCACCACACGCTGGGAGCACAACTTTCAGCGCGGCGTGGGCGTGCCCGAGCAGTCGGCCGTGCTGCTGGGCCTCTTGATGCTGCGCGGCCCGCAGACAGCGGGCGAGCTGCGCATCAACGCCGAGCGCTGGTACCGGTTTGCCGACATTTCCTCGGTCGAAGCCTTCCTGGACGAACTGCAGGAACGCAGCGCCGACAAGGGCGGCCCGCTGGTCGTGCTGCTGCCCCGCGCACCCGGCGCACGCGAGCCGCGCTGGGCGCACCTGCTGTGCGGGCCGGTGGACACCAGCGCCGTCGCGCCAGCCAGCAACGGCGGCGGTAGTGGCGGCAGCGCCCTGCAGGCCCGGGTTGAGTCACTGGAGGCGCAGGTCGCCGCCCTGCAGGCCACCGTGCAGCGCCTGTGCGCCGAACTGGGCATGGCCTCAGATGCCGCGCCCATGTCGCCACCCGGACAGGAATAAAACGAACGACCGTGCTACAAACCCGTCTTCTCAGGAGACAAGCTGTATGGATCTCGCATTCACCCCCGAAGAACAGGCCTTTCGCGACGAGGTTCGCGCATGGGTCCGCGCCAATCTGCCCCCCGAAATTTCCCACAAGGTGCACAACGCACTGCGCCTGACCCGCGAAGACATGCAGGGCTGGGCCAAGATTCTGGGCAAGAAAGGCTGGCTCGGTTTTGGCTGGCCCAAGGAGTTCGGCGGCCCCGGCTGGACGGCCGTGCAAAAGCACTTGTTTGAAGAGGAATGCGCCCTGGCCGGCGCGCCGCGCATCGTGCCCTTTGGCCCGGTGATGGTGGCCCCGGTGATCATGGCGTTTGGCAATGCCGAGCAGCAAAAGCGCTTTTTGCCCGGCATCGCCAGCGGCGAAGTCTGGTGGAGCCAGGGCTACAGCGAGCCGGGCTCGGGCTCGGACCTGGCCTCGGTCAAGACCCGCGCCGAGCGCGTGGGCGACAAGTACATCGTCAACGGCCAGAAGACCTGGACCACGCTGGGCCAGCACGGCGACTGGATGTTCAACCTGGTGCGCACCAGCACCGAGGGCAAGCCGCAGACGGGCATCTCCTTCCTGCTGGTGGACATGAAGTCCAAGGGCGTCACCGTGCGTCCCATCAAGCTGCTGGACGGCGAATGCGAAGTCAACGAAGTGTTCTTCGACAACGTCGAAGTGCCCGCCGAGAACCTGATTGGTGAAGAAAACAAGGGCTGGACCTACGCCAAGCACCTGCTGAGCCACGAGCGCACCAACATCGCCGACGTGAACCGCAGCAAGCGCGAGCTGGAGCGCCTGAAGCGCATCGCCAAGACCGAGGGCGTGTGGGACGACACGCGTTTCCGTGACCAGGTCGCCTTGCTGGAGGTGGACATCGTGGCGCTGGAAATGCTGGTGCTGCGCGTTCTGTCGGCCGAAAAGAGCGGCAAGAATTCGCTGGACATCGCAGGCCTCTTGAAGATCAAGGGCAGCGAGATCCAGCAGCGCTACGCCGAGCTGATGATGCTGGCCGCCGGGCCTTTCAGCCTGCCCTTCATCGAAGAAGCCATGGAAGCCGGCTGGCAAGGCAACTTCCCGGGCGGCATCACCGCCAACGCGCCGCTGGCGTCCACCTACTTCAACCTGCGCAAGACCACCATCTACGGTGGTTCGAACGAAGTGCAGCGAAATATCGTCGCTCAAACCGTCCTGGGCTAAGGAGACAAGAACATGGATTTCGATTTTTCTGACGACCAGGAACAATTGCGCGACGCCGTGCGCAAGTGGGTGGACAAGGGCTACAGCTTCGAGCGCCGCCGCGCCGCCGTCGAGGCCGGTGGCTTTGACCGCGCCGCCTGGGGCGAGCTGGCCGAGCTGGGCCTGACCGCCCTGACCGTGCCCGAGGCCCACGACGGCATGGGCCAGGGCGCCATCGACGCCATGGTGGTGGCCGAGGAGCTGGGCCGTGGCATGGTGCTGGAGCCCATCGCCCAGGCCTTCATCGCCAGCAGCGTGCTGTCCCATTACGCGCCCGCCGCCGTGCAATCGGCCTGGCTGCCCCGCGTGGCCAGCGGCGAGGCACTGGTGGTGCTGGCCTACCAGGAGCGCAAGGCCCGCTACCGCCTGGACGTTTGCGAGGCAAAAGCGGCTCTAGCGCAATCTGGGTATGCGCTAACAGCTATTAAAAGCATAGTATCCGCAGGCGACCAGGCCGACGCCTTCATCGTGCCCGCGCAGCTGGACGGCAAGATCGCCCTCTTCCTGGTGGAACGCTCCGCATCGGGCGTCACCACCAGCGGCTACGTCACGCAGGACGGCAGCCGCGCCGCCGAAGTGCAGTTTGCCAACGCCCCCGCCACGCTCATCACCACCGACGGCCTGGCCGCGCTGGAGCTGGCCGTGGACACGGGCATCGCCGCCACCTGCGCCGAGGCCGTGGGCGTGATGGACAAGACGGTGGCCACCACCGTCGAGTACATGAACCAGCGCAAGCAGTTCGGCGTGGCCATCGCCAGTTTTCAGGCCCTGCGCCACCGCGTGGCCGACATGAAGATGCAGCTGGAGCTGGCCCGCT
>DAIQRN010000091.1:0-8547 GCA_036786185.1 Acidovorax sp.
GATGTCGGCGATCTTGCGCGAGCTGGTTGGCCTGGCGGGCGGCGTCGGAGCTTTGCGACACCGTGCCGGTCAGGTCCGCCAGCGAGCTGGCGGCACTTTGCAGGTTGTGCGAGGTCTGTTCGGTGCGCTGACTCAGGTCCAGGTTGCCCGAGGCCACCTCGGAGCTGGCCACGAGGATCGAATCCGCCGTCTGCCCGATCTCGCCCACCAGCGTGCGCAGGCGGTCCTGCATGGCGTCGATTGCGCCGAGCAGGCGGCCGGTTTCGTCCTGGATGCGTACTTCCACCTGCGAGGTGAGGTCGCCGCGCGCAATGCGCTCGGCCACCACCACGGCCCGGCCAATCGGCGCAGTGACGCTGCGCGTGATGCGCCAGGCGATCAGTGCCCCCAGGCCGATGGCCAGCAGCACCAGCAGCCCGGCGACCGTGCGGGCCTGGCCCTGCGTGCGCTCGGCCGACGCGGTGGCCTCGGCGTTCAATCTGCCCTGCAGGTCCACCAGCTCGCGCAGCTTGCCGCGCCAGGCGGTTTCAGCCGGGGCCACGCGCGTCATCAGCGTCAGCGTGGCACTCACGGTGTCGCCCTCGTCCGCGGATTTGATGGCGTTTTCCAGCTCCGGGCGTGTCCTGGCACCCAGTGCCTGGACCTCTTGCAGCAACTGCCTCTCAGCGGCCGAGGCGCCGCCAGTGGCCAGCAACTCGGCCAGTGCCGCCTCCTGGCGCGCATATTCGTTGAGCGTGCCGGCCACGCTGTTGATCTGCTCGCCTGCCTGCTTAGGGTCGATGTCATTGAGCATGGCCGCCGACCGGCTCTGGATGCCCATTGCGCTCACGCTTTCAAGCATGCCGTTGACCAGCACCGACTTCTGGGCGCCCAGGCCGGTGATCAGGCGCATCTGCTCATGCACCTTGCCCACCGAGAGCTGGCCCACGGCGGCCACCGCCACCACCAGCACCAGCATGCACCCGAACCCCAGCCCGAGCCGCGTGGATATCGACAGTGATTTCAAGGGCGTAGCGGCCTGCATGGTGTTCCTTGTGTGAAGCGTTGTGACGGTGCCAGGCCCCATGCAATGACGGTGCCAGTATTCCGGTGGCAGGGGGGCCACAGGCTGCCAATGGCGGCAGTGTAGGCAAGATATACAAAATGTGTCATGACGCTTGTGGATAGCGACATGCCCAACGTGCATGGTGGGATTGTTACAAACTCCCAGGGTGTCGCTCCGATTGCGCACGGGCCGGTGCAGGGCGCAGGTCTATGATCAAAGATCGTTCTGTCGCTAGCTGATATTTGCTTCATTGCTACACTATAAATAGCAACTCGCTTGATGGAACAAGGAGAAAAGCGCCCCCGGAAGACGACCCTTCAGGTATAAACCCGTTACAGATGTGAGGCCTCCCGATGAAACTGCATTCCCTTCTTCCAGTGCGCCGCACTGCCGCCGCGTGGGTGGCGGGCGTGGCGCTGGCGGGCTGCGTAACCGCGCCCCCATCCGAGTCCCCTCAGCGTGAACTGGTGGTCGCGGTGACGGACTCGCACGAGCTCATCACCTTCAACGCCGGACAGCCTGCCCAGATCCTGGAGCGTCGCACCGTCACCGGGCTGCCCACTGGCGAGCGCTTGGTGGGCATCGATTTCCGGGTGGCGCGCGGCGTGCTGTACGCGCTGTCGCAGGCGGGCAGGCTCTACACGCTGGACATACCGACCGGAGCCCTGCGTCCGGTGGGGGCCGCCCCGTCGGGTGTGGCGCTGAGGGGCACATCCTTTGGCTTCGACTTCAACCCGGCGGCAGACCGGATCCGCGTGGTGTCCAACACCGGCCAGAACCTGCGGCTTCACCCCGATACGGGTGCCGCAGTGGACGGCGACGCCGCGCTGGAGGGCGTGCAGCCCGATCCGTCCTTGCGATACGCCTGGAGCGACACCCATGCCCGCCGCACGCCCGATATCGTCGCGGCGGCGTACACCTACAACACGCAGGACAGCAAGCTCACCACCAACTACGCCATCGACCGCTCGCTCGGTGTGCTGGTGATGCAGGGGTCACGCGAGGGCGCCACGCCGGTCGTCTCGCCGAACACGGGCCAGTTGCGCACGGTGGGGTCGCTGGGGCTGCCGCCGCTGACCGACGTGGCGTTCGACATCTCGGACGTTGACAACACCGCACTGATCGCCGTGCGCACCGTGGCAGACCGCCAGACGCGCCTGCACCGTGTGGACCTGCGCACCGGAGCCACCCGGCCGCTCGGCACGGTGGGCGAGGGCGCTGCGCTGTTGGGCATGGCCATCGAGCCATGACCACCCCCGGAAGCCGCCGCGCGGCGCAGTGCTCCGGGGTGAGGGCCGCTGGCCGGGCGGCACGGGGCGCCCTGTTGGCGACCGGTCTGGTGCTGGGCGCGCAGGCCGCAACGGTGCAGGTGGAGGTTCTGGACGCGGCAGGCAAGCCCCTGGCGGATGCCGTGGTGTTTCTGGAATCGCCCGAAGCCCGCAAGGCCGTGAGGCCCCTGGCGGGCGCCGAGATGGCGCAGGAAAAGCGGCAGTTCGTGCCGGGTGTGCTGGTGGTGCCCTTGGGAACCGAGGTGCGGTTTCCCAACCACGACACCGTGCGCCACCACGTGTATTCGTTCTCGCCTGCCAAGAAATTCGAACTCAAGCTCTACACCGGCACACCGTCCAACCCGGTGCGGTTCGATCAGCCCGGCGTGGCCGTGCTGGGCTGCAACATCCATGACCAGATGGTGGCCTGGATCGTGGTGGTGGACACGCCGTATTACGCCCGCACACCGGCCGTGCCAGGCCGGGCCCAGATCGACAACGTGCCACCTGGTGCCTACACCCTGCGCACCTGGCACGGGCGCCTGCCGGTGGGCGCCCCCGCCCAGGAGCAGGCCCTGACCGTGTCCCCCGCAGGAGGCGCGGTGGCCACGGTGCGCCTTGCGGGGTTGCAGCCCTGATGCGACGGAGCCTGTTGCGGCACAGCCTGATCCTGCGGCTGGTCGGGCTCTCGCTGCTGCTGCTGCTTCTGGTCCAGGCCGCCGGCTTTGCGGTGGTGCGCGCCACCATCGACCGCAATGCACGGGCGCAGATCGCGCAGGCCCTCGACCTGGATGAAAACGTGTGGCGCCGCCTGCTCGAGCAGAACGCCGAAAAGCTGCGCCAGGGCTCTGCCCTGCTGGCCGCCGACTACGGCTTTCGCTCGGCCGTGAACTCGGGCGATGAGGAGACCATCCAGTCGGTGCTGGAAAACCATGGCAGCCGCATCGGGGCCACCGTGGCCGCCCTGCTCGGTACCGACATGGCAGTGCGGGCGGTGAGCCTGACCGGTTCCATGAACGCGTTTGCTGCCACCCTGCGCGAGGTGGTTCCGCCGCTGGCCCTGCAGCCCCAGGGCAGCCAGATCGCGGTGGTCGATGGTGTGCCATACCAGTTTGTCATGGTGCCGCTGCGCGCGCCGGTGGTCATCGGCTGGGTGCTGATGGGCTTTCCGGTCAACCAGCCGCTGGCCGACGAAGTGCGGCAGCTGCTGTCAGTGCATGTGGCGCTGGTCGTGACAGATGTCGGCGGCGCCACCCGGGTGCCGGTGAGCACGCTGCCGCCCGGGCCACTGGCCCAGCTGCAGCGCGAGGGCGTTCCCTCGGGCGAGCTGCAGACGTTGGAGGGCACATTGCTGGCCCGTGCCATACGCCTGGACAGCGTGGGGGGCGATGTGCAGGCGCTGCTGCTGCGTTCGGTGGAAGAGGTCATTGCACCGTACCGCCAGCTGCAGGTGCTGCTGGCCATCATCACCGTGGCGGGCGTTCTGCTGTTTGCCGTGGGCACGGGGCTGGTGGCCCAGCGCCTGACCACGCCCCTGCGCTCGCTGCTGGCCGCCACGCAGCGGCTGTCGCGCGGCGAATACGACGTGCCGCTGGAACACACCGACCGCACTGACGAAATCGGCAACCTGGCGCGCTCGTTCGACCTGATGCGCGTGGACATTGGCGCTCAGCAGACCGAGATCCGCCGCCTGGCGTACTGGGACCGCCTGACCGGCCTGCCCAACCGCGAACGCTTTCGCGACGCCGTGGTGCAGGCCATTGCGAGCCGTGCCAGCCCCGTGCAGCCGCTGGCCGTGCTCACGCTGGACCTGGACCGTTTCAAGCATGTCAACGACGTGCTGGGCTATGCCTTTGGCGACCGCCTGTTGCAAGCCGTCGCCGAGCGCCTGAGCCAGCAGGTGCGTTCGCCCGACGACATGGTGGCGCGCCTGGGGGGCAACGAGTTTGCCGTTCTCCTGCACCGCGCCGACGCTGCGGCTGCCCATGATGTTGCGCTGCGCATCAACCAGTCGTTCGAGGCGCCCCTGGCGTTTGAGGACCAGACGGTGGACCTGAGCGCGGGGATCGGCTTTGCCTGCTGGCCGGGTGACGCCGACGACGCCGACACCCTGCTCAGCCGCTCGGAGATTGCCATGTATGCCGCCAAGCGCAAGCTCAGCGGTGCCCTGCAGTACGACGCGGCGTTTGACTCATCCAGCGCGCAGACCCTGTCGCTGCTGACCGAGCTGCGCCACGCCGTGGAGCACCATGAGCTGCGCCTGTACCTGCAGCCGAAGGTGCCCTTGCACGGGCAGCCGGGCTTGGCGGCCGAGGCGCTGGTGCGCTGGCAGCACCCGCAGCGCGGGCTGGTGCCGCCCATGCAGTTCATCCCGTTTGCCGAGCAGACCGGGTTTGTGCGCCACCTCACGCTGTGGATGTTTGAAGAAGTCGCGCGCCTGCTGGCCGACCCGCGCACCCAGGGCCTGCCGCTCAGGGTGTCGGTCAACCTCTCCACGCGAGACCTGCTCGACCCCGAACTGAGCCATCGGCTGGCCGACATCCTGGTGCGCCATGGGGTGCCAGCCAGTGCTTTCTGCCTGGAGATCACTGAAAGCGCGATCATGGACGACCCCCAGCGCGCCGAGGCCATGCTCAACCGCCTGTCGGAGCAGGGCTTCAAGCTGTCCATCGACGATTTCGGCACGGGGTATTCGTCGTTGGCCTACCTCAAGCGCCTGCCGGTGGATGAACTCAAGATCGACAAGTCGTTTGTGATGGGCATGGAAACGGGTGAGGACGACGCCATGATCGTGCGCTCCACCATCGACCTCGCGCATAACCTGGGTCTCACCGTGGTGGCCGAAGGCGTGGAGACTGCCGCCATTCAAGACCGCCTGCGGGCGCTGCATTGCGATGAGGCACAGGGGTACCACATTGCACGGCCCCTGCCGGTGGATGATTTCCTGGCCTGGCAGGCGCGCCAGGGATAGCTGGCGCCAGGCCGTTGCATCTCATTTTTAGGGTTGGGCGGTCCCCAGGCGAAAATACGCGCAATGTCTTCCTCCTCCTCTCGCCCGCCTGCGGGCCCTGCCGCAGCTCCAGCCTCCGACGTTGGCAGCCCATCGTCCTCTGCGCCTGCCGCGCGTCCCGTGCTGCGCCGCCCGACCCTGACGGCCAAGCCCGCCCCTGCTCGGCCTTCGCCCCCACCCAGGGCCCCCCGTCCCTCCCGCGCTCCAGCGCCTTCCGGCTACCGCGTCGCGTCAGGCGCCTTTGTGGCGCCCGTGCGCCAGGTGCCTGCGCCTGCCACCAGCACCGTGGGCGGTCTGCCCACCTCGCGCCTGAACAAGCGCATGGCCGAGCTGGGCCTGTGCTCGCGGCGCGAGGCCGATGACTGGGTGGAGCAGGGCTGGGTCAAGGTCAACGGCGTGGTGGCCAGCATGGGCCAGCAGGTCACGGCCGCCGACCGCATCGAGGTGGACAAGATCGCCCAGGGCTTCCAGGAGCAGCGCGTCACCATCCTGCTGCACAAGCCCATGGGCTACGTGAGCGGGCAGGCCGAAGACGGCCACACGCCCGCCGTGGCGCTGATCAACCCGCGCACCCACTGGCGCGAGGACCCCAGCCGCAACCGGTTTTCGCCACCGCAGCTGCGCGGTCTGGCGCCCTGCGGACGGCTGGACATCGACTCGGTGGGCCTCCTGGTGCTGACGCAGGACGGGCGCGTGGCGCGCCACCTGATCGGCGAGGAATCCACGGTGGACAAGGAATACCTGGTGCGCGTGCAGTACGGCGACGTGGTCACCGACGTGCAGGCCGCCTTTCCGCGCGAACAACTGGCGCGGCTGTGCCATGGACTGTCGTTGGACGGCCAGGCCCTGAAGCCCGCCAAGGTGGAATGGCAAAACCCCGAGCAGCTGCGCTTTGTGCTCACCGAGGGCAAAAAACGCCAGATCCGCCGCATGTGCGAGCAGGTGGGGCTCAAGGTCGTGGGCCTCAAGCGCATCCGCATCGGCCGCGTCACCCTGGGCAACCTGCCCGTGGGGCAGTGGCGCTACCTGGGCGCCAACGAGCGGTTTTGAGGGGGCGCAGGCCGGGGGCCGGGTTGCAGCCATTGCGCAGCGCCCTGGGGATCTACGATGATGCAGGTCAAGCCGAACGCGCGGTGGTTGAAGGGTGCGATGGGAGAGGCCGGCGGCCTTGCCCGTTGCCAGCGCCCCGCTAGGATGTGGCCCTGAGACAAAAAAAGGAGTGCCGAGTGAGCGACGAGAAATACCGCCTGGTAACCCGTGCCGACTTTGATGGCCTGGTGTGCGCCGTGCTGCTGCAGGAGATGGGTCTCATCGATGAGGTCATCTTTGCCCACCCCAAGGACATGCAGGACGGAAAAATCGCCATTACCAGCCGCGACATCACCACCAACCTGCCCTATGTGCCCGGCGCCCACCTGGTGTTTGACCACCACGAGGCTGAAACCGTGGCCAACTCGGGGCGGCGCGGCGAGAACCACATCATTGACGCCAGCGCCCCCTCGTCCGCGCGCCTGATCTACAACCACTATGGCGGCAAGGCCACTTTTGCGCGCGTGACCGACGAGATGATGGCCGCCGTCGATCAGGCCGACGTCGCGCAGTACTCGCGCGAAGACATCGTCGACCCGCAGCGCTGGGTGCTGCTGAACTACCTCATGGACTCGCGCACCGGCCTGGGGCGCTTTCGGGACTTTCGCATCAGCAACTACACGCTGATGATGAACCTGATCCAGTATTGCCGCGACCACAGCATCGAGGAGATCCTGCAACTGCCCGACGTGCAGGAGCGCGTGGCGCTGTACCGCGAGCACGCGCCCAAGGCGCGTGAACAACTGCAGCGCTGCGCCATCCGCATCGGTCGCCTGGTGGTGCTGGACCTGCGCGACGAGGAGGTCATCTGGGCCACCAACCGCTACACGATCTATGCGCTGTTCCCTGACTGCAACCTCTCCATTCACGTCGTGTGGGGGCTGCAAAAGCAGAACACCGTGTTTTTTGTCGGCAAATCCATCCTGGACCGCAGCAGCCAGGCGCATGTGGGCAACCTGATGCTGGAGCTGGGCGGTCGGGGCAATGCCAATGTCGGAACCTGCCAGTTGCCCAACGACAAGGCTGACGTCCTGCTGCAGACGCTGGTGCAGCGCATCACGGCCGAGGGCTGAGGCGCACACCCTCTGGTACCCTTGCCCGGCCCTTGAAAAGGGGCGCCGGCGCCCCCATGTCCTCGCCTGCCAGTCCGGGCGCGGTCTTCAGACTGTCAACACGTTCTGAAGACCGCGCCCGGCGCCGTTTTTAATCCTGATCCAGAGTTTTTCCATGAGCAAGCAAACCCTGTCCTTCCAGGCCGAAGTCGCCCAGCTGCTGCACCTCGTCACCCATTCGCTGTATTCCAACCAGGAAATCTTCCTGCGCGAGCTGATCTCCAACGCCTCCGACGCGTGCGACAAGCTGCGCTTTGAAGGCCTGAACAATGCCGCCTTGTATGAGGACGCGCCCAACCTCGAAGTGCGCGTGACCTTCGACAAGGCCGCCAAGACGCTCACCATCACCGACAACGGCATCGGCATGAGCCAGCAGGAGGCCATCGACCACCTGGGCACCATCGCCAAGAGCGGCACCAAGGACTTCATGGGCAAGCTCTCGGGCGACCAGAAGGCCGACGCCCAGCTCATCGGCCAGTTCGGCGTGGGCTTTTACTCGGGCTTCATCGTGGCCGACAAGATCACCGTCGAGTCGCGCCGCGCGGGCCTGCCAGCCGACCAGGGCGTGCGCTGGGTCAGTGGCGGTACCGGCGACTTCGAGGTGGAGGCCATCCAGCGCCCCGCGCGCGGCACCAGCATCATCCTGCACCTGCGCGACGACGCCGAGGAATACCTCAACGCCTGGAAACTCAAGCAAGTCATCGCCAAGTACTCCGACCACATCAGCCTGCCCATCCTGATGGAAAAGGAAGAGTGGAAGGAAGGCGAGAAAGAGGGCGAGCCCGGCGGCATGGTCAAGACCGGCGAGTGGGAAACCATCAACAAGGCCAGCGCCCTGTGGACGCGCCCCAAGAAAGACATCACCGAAGAGCAGTACGCCGAGTTCTACAAGACCATCAGCCATGACCACGAGGCCCCGCTGACCTGGGCGCACAACCGCGTCGAGGGCAATACCGAGTACACGCAGCTGCTGTACATCCCCGCCAAGGCGCCGTTCGACCTGTGGAACCGCGACAAGAAGGC
>DAIQRN010000517.1:0-1949 GCA_036786185.1 Acidovorax sp.
AAGCCTTCGAGCTGGCGCGCCTTGGTGATCATGTCCTTCAGGATCTTGTTCACCGCGTGGCCGATGTGCAGCTGTCCGTTGGCATACGGCGGGCCGTCGTGCAGGATGAACTTGGGGGCGTTCCTGCGGGCGTCGCGCAACTTCTTGTAGATGCCCTTGTCGTCCCATTCCTTGGCCCAGCCCGGCTCGCGCTTGGGCAGGTCGCCGCGCATGGGGAAGGGCGTGTCGGGCATGTTCAGCGTGGCGCGGTAGCCGCTGGTGGGGGTGGTTTTTTCAGACATAAAAGACCTTGTGGGCCGCTTGCGCCAAGCGCAGGCAGCTATGAAAATGGGAGCTTTTTGACGAAGGCAGGTGCCGCGTCAAATTCGGTCGCGCGTGGTCTGGCGGCGGGTGGAGGCGAAATACGCGCGGGCGTCGTCGCAGTCACGGGCGATGCCCGCCGTGAGGGCGTCGAGGCTGTCGTACTTCAGCTCGTCGTGCAGTTTGTGCAGGAGTTCCACGCGGATGATTTTACCGTAGGCCCCCTCGGCACCCAGGTGCGCGGGCCAGGTGAGGCAATGGGTTTCGAGCAGCACGCGCCCGCCGTTCACATCGGCAGGGTCCAGCGACGGGCGCACGCCCAGGTTGGCCACGCCGGGCAGGGCATCGTCGTCGAGCCCGTGCACCAGCACCGCGAAGATGCCGCTGGCGGCGGGCTTCCAGTGCGCAAAGCGCAGGTTCAGCGTGCGAAAGCCATCGCCCGCGCCCGTGCGCGACTCGGCCAGCTGGCGGCCCAGCTTGCGACCATGGACCACATGGCCGCTGATGGCGTAGGGTCGGCCCAGCAGGCGCGCCGCGCCGTCCATGTCGCCAGCGGCCAGTGCCTGGCGCACGGCAGAGCTGGACACGCGCAGGCCGTGCACCTCGTAGCTGTTCATGCGGGCCACGTCGAAGCCCAGCGTTTGGCCCGCCGCGTCCAGCATGGCGTAGTCGCCCGCGCGCTGACGCCCGAAACGGAAGTCGTCGCCCACGAGCACATAGCGTGCCCCCAGGCCCTGCACCAGCACCTCGTCGATGAAGGCCTCGGGCGACTGGGCGGCCAGCCGGGCGTCGAAGGGCAGCACCACGACCTGTTGCACGCCGCAGCGGGCCAGCTCCGTAAGCTTGTCGCGCAGCGTGCCGATGCGGGCGGGTGTCAGCTCGGGCTTTTGCAGGGCACCGGCGAAATAGTCGCGCGGGTGGGGCTCGAAGGTGAGCACGCAGCTGTCCACACCCCGGTGGGCCGCCTCGCTGTTGAGCAGAGCCAGCATCGCCTGGTGGCCCCGGTGCACGCCGTCGAAGTTGCCAATGGTGAGCGCGCAGGCGCTGGCGATGCCCGAGTGGTGAAAGCCGTGAAAGATCTTCATCGGGTTGTTATATTTTTGATAGCGCCTTGCGCACGCCCATCAAGCGCAAGACGCCAATTTGTCATGAAAAAAGAGTATATTGTGAGGCACAGGCCCCCGGATGAAGTCGGCCTGCGAGACATCTGCGTTCCGATCCTTGTGTACTGAGTGTTCCAGGAGGCGTGTTGTGAAGGTCTTGAAGCTGTCGGCCCAAGGGCTGCCCCAATCATGGATTTCGCTCGAACAGGCGGTCATCCACTACGCTGCCGACGAGGTGCGCTGGGAGTCGGGCGGGCAGATTGCGCGCTTTCGTGGGGGGTACAACGCCGTCACGGGCGAGCAATCGGTGATTGCGGTCAACAGCATCATCGGCACCAAGGGCGTGCCAGGCATCAACCCGTTCGACCTCAAGCCCAGCCTGACCAACGGCAAGCTCTTTGCCCGCGACCGCAATGTCTGCGCCTACTGCGGCGGCCATTTTCATGAAGAAGCCCTGACGCGCGAGCACATCGTGCCCTTTGCGCGCAATGGCCAGAACCACTGGATGAACGTGGTCACCGCCTGCCGCCCCTGCAACCACCGCAA
>DAIQRN010000518.1:0-1946 GCA_036786185.1 Acidovorax sp.
TGCGCATCTGCCCACCGCACATGGGGCACAGCAGCGGAAATGCCTCGTAGATGCGAAGACTCACGGGTCAAAATCCCCTGCATCCTGCATCTGATGCGGCTTGGCTACCGCTATCTTTCCCTGAAGGGCGCCACTTGGGACGAAGAAACCAACATCTTTCCAGAGCTTTTCAACGATGCGATTGCCCGGATCAATCCAGACCTGGGTGCAGATGACATCACCCGTCTGCTGACCGACGTCAAACTTCTCCTGGATAACGAAGATCTCGGCAAAGCCTTTTATGACCGGCTTTTCGCCGCGCAACCTCAAGTACATGCGGTCTTTTGCCCAGGCGTGGCCGGATGATGAATTTGTGCAAGCGGTGCTTGCACAATTGCCCTGGTATCACCAGCTGGCGCTGCTGGACAAGCTCTCCACCCCCGAAACCCGCCGCTGGTATGCGGCCCAAGCCATCCAGCACAACTGGTCGCGCAATGTGTTGGTGATGCAAATCGAAACCCGCTTGCTGGAGCGCAGTGGCTCCGCAGTCACCAACTTCGAAGCGAGTTTGCCCAAGCCTCAGTCCGATTTGGCGCGCGAATCGCTGAAAGACCCTTACCGTTTCGACTTTCTGGGCTTGACCGACGAGGCACAAGAGCGCGAGGTCGAACACGCCTTGGTGAAGCACGTGACGGAATTCCTGCTGGAGCTGGGCGCGGGCTTTGCGTTCGTGGGGCGGCAGGTGATGCTGAATTTAGGCGGCGATGAGTTTTTTATCGACCTGCTGTTCTACCACCTCAAACTGCGCTGCTATGTGGTGATCGAGCTCAAGGGCGGCAAGTTCAAGCCCGAGCATCTGGGGCAATTGGGCTTTTACCTGACGGCGGTGGACATGCAGGTCAAGGCCGAACAGGACAACCCGACCATTGGCCTGCTGCTGTGCAAGACCAAAAACAAGGTGGTGGCCGAATACGCGCTGCGGGACACCGCCCAGCCCATTGGCGTGGCGGAATACCAGCTCATTGAATCCCTACCCGCCGCACTGCAAACCAGCTTGCCCAGCATCGAGCAAATCGAGAGCGAGCTGGGGGGCGGGGAATGAGCCCGCGCCTTATCCACCGGCTCTTTTTCTGCGCTGGGCTTGGGTGGCGAGACAATTCCTAAAAACATAGCTACTAGCGCTTGCTGGATAAGCGCTAGAGGCCAATTTGGCTTAAATTTTTAGCATCACGCCTTGCGCGGTTTGACCTTGCTGGCCGCGAGCTTGGCATGGCCCCGCGCCGTCTCCACATCGCCCGCACGCGCCAGCGCCACGCCCATGCGGCGCCGGGCAAAGCTCTCGGGCTTGCCGAACAGGCGCAGGTCGGTGCCGGGCACGCGCAGGGCTTCTTCCACGCCGTCGAACACGATGCCTGCGGCCTCCACGCCGCCGTAGATGACGGCGCTGGCGCCGGGGTTGCGCAGGCTGGTGTCCACCGGCAGGCCGAGGATGGCGCGGGCGTGCAGCTCAAATTCGCTCTGGTGCTGCGTGCACAGCGTGACCAGGCCCGTGTCGTGCGGGCGTGGGCTCACTTCGCTGAACCAGACCTGGTCGCCCTGCACAAACAGCTCCACCCCGAAGACGCCCTGGCCGCCCAGGTTGTCGGTCACCGCCTGGGCGATGGCCTTGGCACGCTTCAAAGCGACCGATGACATGGGCTGGGGTTGCCAGCTCTCCACATAGTCGCCGTGCACCTGCAGGTGGCCGATGGGTTCGCAGAACTGCGTTTGCACGTTGCCGTCGTTGCCCACGGCGCGCACGGTCAGCAGGGTGATTTCGTAGTCGAAATCGACAAAGCCCTCGACGATCACGCGCCCGTGGCTCACGCGGCCACCGGCCATGGCGTAGTCCCAGGCCTTTTGCACGTCGGCCGGGCCGTCGATCTTGCTCTGGCCCTTGCCCGAGCTGCTCATCACGGGCTTGACGA
>DAIQRN010000519.1:0-1939 GCA_036786185.1 Acidovorax sp.
CTGCAAAAAGCAGGCGAACTGGGCATTTTAGGGGGTTTCAAGCGGATTCTGGCGGCGCACCGCCGCAGTGCCTCACCTCCACCTGCCTGTAGAAGTTCTCAAAGTCCAGCATGCAGCCATGCGAGGGCGGGCCTACCACAACGCACGGGTACCGTGGTTACACCGGGCGCATTGCTGGCGCTGGCAGCCTGGCCAGGCGGATACCGAGCATGGCAAGCCCTGAGCCACAGCATATTCGGAAGAACTTGTCGTGCAGCACAAAGGCGTTCGCGGCGCTACGCTCCCGGTTTTCAGCCGCAAAACATCAAACAACGATACGAGGCACACATGGACATCCAAAGCACTCCCCTCTCCCTGCTGAAAGACCCCAGCTTGCTCAAGACCGCTGCCCTGGTCAACGGCCAGTGGCTGGACGGCAGCAGCCGTTTTGACGTGAACGACCCGGCCACCGGCCTGAAGCTGGCCGACGTGGCCAACCTGGGCCCAGCAGAAGCCGAAGCAGCCATTGCCGCCGCCAACGCCGCCTGGGGCCCGTGGAAGACCAGGACGGCCAAAGAACGCAGCGCCATTCTGCGCAAATGGTTTGACCTGCTCATGGCCCACCAGGATGACCTGGCCCGCATCATGACCGCCGAGCAAGGCAAGCCCTTTCCCGAAGCCAAGGGCGAAGTGGCCTATGGCGCCAGCTTTGTCGAGTGGTTTGCCGAAGAAGCCAAGCGGGTCAACGGCGAGACGCTGCCCCAGTTCGACAACAACCGCCGCCTGCTGGTGCTCAAGCAGCCGATTGGCGTGTGCGCCGCCATCACGCCCTGGAACTTTCCGCTGGCCATGATCACCCGCAAGGTCGCGCCCGCCCTGGCCGCGGGCTGCCCTGTGGTCATCAAGCCCGCTGAACTCACACCCCTCACCGCCCTGGCCGCAGGCGAGCTGGCCATCCGTGCGGGCATTCCTGCAGGCGTGCTCAACATCCTCACGGCCGACAGCGCCAACTCCATCGCCATTGGCAAGGTGCTGTGCGCAAGCGACGTGGTGCGCCACATCAGCTTCACCGGCAGCACCGAGGTGGGCCGCATCCTGATGGCGCAGTCGGCCCCCACGGTCAAGAAGATGTCGCTGGAGCTGGGCGGCAACGCGCCGTTCATCGTGTTCGACGATGCCGATGTGGACAGCGCCGTGGAAGGCGCCTTTGCCAGCAAGTACCGCAACGCGGGCCAGACCTGCGTGTGCAGCAACCGCTTTTATGTACAGGAAGGCGTGTACGACGAGTTCGTGGCCAAGTTTGCGGCCAAGGTGAAGACGGCCAAGGTTGGCAACGGCTTTGAAGACGGCGTGAACCAGGGCCCGCTGATCGAGGAAGCCGCGCTGGAAAAGGTGCAGCGCCACCTGGACGACGCCCTGGCCAAGGGCGCTCAAGTGGTGGCCGGCGGCCAGCGCCTGAAGACCCTGGGCTCAGGCCAGTTCTTCGAGCCCACCGTGGTGGCCAACGCCACGCCCGACATGCTGTGCGCCCGCGAAGAAACCTTTGGCCCCTTCGCGCCGGTCTTCAAATTCAAGACCGAGCAGGAAGCGATTGATGCTGCCAACAACACCGAGTTTGGCCTGGCCAGCTACTTCTACAGCCGCGACGTGGGCCGCATCTTCCGCGTGGGCGAAGCGCTGGAATACGGCATGGTGGGCATCAACGTGGGCATTCTGGCCACCGAACATGTGCCCTTCGGCGGCGTGAAGCAGTCCGGCCTGGGCCGCGAAGGATCACACTACGGCATGGATGACTACGTGGAAATCAAGTACCTGTGCCTTGGCGACATTCAGAAGTGACCACCCCGCGCAGGGCGCGCCAGCGCCCCTGAATCCTCGCAGGACATGCCTATAATGCGCGGCTGTGCGGGTGTAGTTCAATGGTAGAACGGCAGCTTCCCAAGCTTCATACGAGGGTTCG
>DAIQRN010000520.1:0-1934 GCA_036786185.1 Acidovorax sp.
TGCATAGCAAGGCCCCACTGCACCGGCGAGTGGCAGCATGGTGATCGCGCTCATCAATTGCGCCACCATGTCTTTTTCGGGAACGCTGTCGTGATCCATGAGCAGGGCATGGCTGGCACCCGCTGCCGCAGCCCATTCAATGCCCTGGTTTTGCGCAAAGGCAATGCCCATGTTGTGGCCCAGCCAAATGCAGTGCACCTGGGGGACAGGCCATTGCCGCGCCCAGACAGGAACCGCCTTGTCGGAGCCATTGTCAACAATGACGATGGAGTCCACTTGCGGCAACAACGCCGCAAACTGCGCTTGCAACCTCTCCAACTGGGGATGAAAAACCACCACTACCGCTACGATTTTTGGCATGGTTTTCGCTGCAGTCGGTAATCTCGATAAGCATCTGAATGCCAAAGCCGCCACAAGCTGGCCAAGTGCCACATGCAGTGGCGCCACTGTTGATGGCTGGCGCGTTGCGCTTCATGCACAACCGTCGCCTCTTCAGTCTCCATCAACAGGTACCCTTGAAGTTGCAACCTCAAACACAGATCGACATCCTCGCAATACATGTAAAACTTCTCGTCGAATCCACCGATATCTCTAAAAACGACTGCGGGAAAGAGCAAACAAGCTGCATTGACCCAATCAATTCGGGGTGGCAAACGGTGATCCGGGGCAACATATCGACGCAACAGAGACGCGGGGGTCGGCAAAGACCGTTGATGGTCCTGCCTCTGTGCCTTTGGAGTCACTTGCACCGGGTACGCGCACCCCGCACGCGGCTGAGCGGCAGCGCAAAGCAACGGAGCGAAAGGGTCCTGCGTCCAGTCCAGATCGGGATTGAGTACTGCAAAAAATTCTGCAGGTCTGGCACACGCTTGCTCGTGACGGAAAGCCTGATTGTGATTGGCACCAAACCCTTGCGGTACGCTGTTATGAAGTGACCGTACCTCGAACGGCCAAGATACGGTAACCGGCAGTGGCTCGGGGCAGTTGTGCGTGATCCAGACCCGCTGAACCGAGTCGGACGAGGTTCGCGCCAGCAACTGCAAAAGGGCTTGTACTTGCGCACCATGCCCATGACTGACGATGGAAACAGCCAAGCTCACGCAGGCCACTCTGCCCCCGACAGCGCCATCCCTTTCGCGTCCTTGGCCGACAACAGCGGCGCCATGCCGATGTCCGGCCAGGCAATCGCCAACTGCGGGTCGTTCCAGGCAATGCAGCGCTCGTGCTGCGGCGCGTAGTAGTCGGTGGTCTTGTAGAGGAAGTCGGCGCTGTCGCTGAGCACCACGAAACCATGGGCGAAACCGGGCGGCACCCACAGCTGGTGCTGGTTGTCCTCGGACAGCTCGGTGCCCACCCATTGGCCGAAGGTGGGCGAGCCCTGGCGGATATCCACCGCCACGTCCCAGACGCGGCCGCGCGCCACGCGCACCAGCTTGCCCTGGGGCTGCTCGACCTGGTAGTGCAGGCCGCGCAGCACGCCCTTGGCCGAGCGGCTGTGGTTGTCCTGCACAAACTGGTGGCTGGTACCGGTGGCCTCGTTGAAGGCCTTCTGGTTGAAGCTCTCGAAGAAGAAGCCGCGCGCGTCGCCGAAGACCTTGGGCTCGATCAGCACGACGTCGGGGATGGTCAGGCGGGTGGCCTTCATCAGTAGACCTTTTCTCTCAAGAGGCGCTGCAGGTACTGGCCGTAGCCGTTCTTGGCCAGGGGCTGGGCCAGTTGTTCCAGCCGGGCGGCGTCTATCCAGCCATGGCGCCAGGCGATTTCTTCTGGGCAGGCGATCTTCAGGCCCTGGCGGTGCTCCAGCGTGGCGATGAACTGGCCCGCTTCCAACAGGCTCTCGTGCGTGCCGGTGTCCAGCCAGGCGTAGCCGCGGCCCATAATTTCGACGTTGAGTTGCCCCTGCTCCAGGTACAGGCGGTTCAGGTCGGTGATCT